>JACNFI010000019.1 GCA_014384665.1 Candidatus Cloacimonadota bacterium | reverse complement strand
AAAATAAAGAAAGATAGTTTTTATAATAATTTCAACCTATATTTTCCCTGCGATAGCCATGCAACTTTGCAGTTCATTAACACATAATCCCTTCATATAAATTCTTTGTCTGTTTAGCTATCATTTTCCAATCAAAATACTTCTCAACGCGTTTTCTACCATTTTCGCCGAATTTCTTTGCTAATGCTTTATCTTTAAGAAGAATATTTATCTTTTCTGCAAGTTGTTCTGGATTAGCAGGTTCTACGAAAAATCCAGTTTCACCTTCCACAACAACTTCTTTAATTCCACCAACTGCACTTGCCACAACAGGAGTTTTACAAGCCATCGCTTCCAGATTTATAATGCCAAATGGCTCATAAATTGATGGACAGGCAAACACGGATGCATTACTGTAGAGCTCTATGTATTGTTCTTCTTTTAGAAGTCTATTTATCCAGAGTGTATTTTTTATTCCTTTCATTTTTTCACGAATTTCATCCTCAACTTCTTTTGTATCAGGTGCGCTGGTGCAGAAAACTACATTTGCCTTTATATCTTTAGCTGCTTTGATGAGGTAGATCATTCCTTTTTGCTTTGTGGTTCGCCCTACAAAAAGCACATACTCGTCTTTGATTCCATACTCTTTAAGCGTGAAATCTGTTTTTGTCTCTTTCCATTTATTTAGGTCAATACCATTATGAATGACAGCAATTTTTTCTGGAGAAACATCAAAAAGTTTTAGAATATCATTTTTCATCGTATTAGATACAGCGACAATTCTATCAGCAGATTCAATGGCTAATTTTTCAACCCAACTGCTTAATTTGTATCCCGAACCAAGTTGCTCTTCTTTCCATGGACGAAGGGGTTCTAAACTATGGCAGGTTACAATAAGAGGAATATCATAAAGCATTTTTGCCAGATGTCCTGCAAAAGAAGCATACCAGGCATGTGCATGAACAATATCTGAATCAATAACATCATTTACGATTGACAAATCAACCGAAAGAGTTTGCAATGCTTTGCTTATTTTAGGGTCACCTCTAAGTGGTTCCCAAGCATGATAACCTTTAACTTTAAAATTCTTTTCATTAATATTTTGCTCACCAAAGCATCTAACCTCAACTGACATAAGTTTCTTCAATTCCTGAACAAGATACCGCAGATGAACCCCAGCCCCGCCATATACATTTGGAGGAAACTCCCTTGCAATCATTGTAACTTTCATAACATCCTTTCTAATTACATTTTACCACAAAGTCACAAAGGCACAAAAATAATAGCATAATTTTGTTTTCTTGATGTTTCAATTTCGCACTCATTTGTGTAAATTTGTGTCTAATTATATTTTGAAAATCATTGCAGGTTCTTCCTTAGGGTCTAATTCAACCTCATTTTCAAATCCATACCATTTGTAAGTTTTTCCAGTTATCAGTTCTTCTATTTCATATTCATCGTTTTCAGAAATCCCGAATTGGCTAATCGGCAATCTCAAAATGCTTTTATGAGTGTTGAATGGGTCCAAATTGACTGCAATGAAAATAGTGTTTTTCTTATCATAAGAGGTCTTACCATAAAAAATTATGTTTTCATCAGAGGATTTATAAAACTCTAAATTCCTGTAATAATGAAGTGCTGAATTTTCCCTTCTGATTTTATTAAGTTTGGCAATATATGCTTTTATATTCCCCGGACGGTTCCAATCCCAAACCTTATATTGATATTTTTCTGAATTCACATATTCCTCAGTCCCGGTGATTGCCTTGTTTTCACAAAGTTCAAATCCATTGTATATTCCATAAATTGATGATAATGTGGAAGCAAGAGCAATTCGCATCTTGAATGCTGGTCTGCCACCTTTTTGTAAAATCGGCATTAAAATATCAGGTGTGTTTGTGAATAGATTTCCACGAAAATAATACTTCATTTCGGACTGGGTCAGTTCAGTTAGATATTCTGTTAATTCTTTCTTTGAATTTCGCCATGTAAAGTAAGTATATGACTGAGTAAAGCCGATTTTTGCCAGAAGTTTCATTATCGGCGGTTCAGTGAATGCTTCTGCGAGAAAGATAATATCTGGATAATCTGAACGCACTTCCTTTATCAGCCATTCCCAGAATTCAACAGGTTTTGTATGCGGATTGTCCACGCGAAAGGTCTTAACTCCCTGCTGTATCCAGAAGATAAAGATTGATTTCATCTCATTCCACATCTCATCTTTGTCTTCAGGATAAAAATTTAATGGATAGATATCCTGATACTTTTTAGGTGGATTTTCAGCATATTTAACTGTTCCATCTTCATTATAGAAAAACCAGTCAGGATGCTCTTTCACATAATGATGGTCAAGAGAGCAGGTTAAGACAATATCCAGAGCGATTTCAATTCCCATTTGATTTGCTTTTTTGAGGAATTTTCTGAACTCATTTAGGGTGCCAAGTTCCGGATTAACGGTTTTATGACCCCCAAATTCATTCCCAATTGAATAAGGGCTTCCCGGGTCATTTAGTCCAGCGATGAGTGTGTTATTTGAGCCCTTTTTATTAGTATGACCCACAGGATAAATTGGAGCAAGATATATTGTATCAAATCCCATTTTATGAATTTCTGACAACCTTGCTTCCATATCTTTGAATGTCGCACTTTTACCTTCAATTTTTCCCTGAGACCGTGACCACATCTCATACCAGGCAGCAAAGCGAGCCTGCGGATGATGAAAATAAACTTTAAAAGTTTTATCTAAACTGGTTATTGAGCCATTATTAGAAACTGCTTCTATTGTGTATTCATAGAAACCTATTTTATCCGCAAAAAATTCTGCTGAATATTTCTCTCTTCCTTTATGCTGCATTTCAGCAGTTCGCCAGTTTTTATCACTTTGCTTTTTATATTTTAGATAAACATTAGAGAATTCTTCCCGAGGACTTACTGATACAGTTACTGTAAAAGGTATGTCAATCTCCCATTTTACATTGTATTTGCCGTCATCTATACGAGGAGTAATCTCTTTTATCTTAATTCTTCTATTTTGCATAATTTTTTAATAAATTTTTACTTTTTTTCAATGTCAAGATTTTTGCTAATTTCTACTATATTGAATAAGGGAAATGTAACTCAATGCTGATGTTGGAGAGTTTGTTGGAAAAAATTTCATATTTTTTTTATTTTTAATTTTCTATAATTTTTAGTCTAATTATGAAATTACTTGACAGTTTTTTTTATAAAAAAAATATTAAAATTAAATATGAAGACAAAAATTCAAGTTGTTATTCTGCTTTTATTTTTCTTTCTTTCAATTTTGAAAGCAGAGAATTCAAACGAAATATATCTGATAACAATTGATGGAGTTATTGGTCCTCCAATAGCAAACTATGTAATCAATAACATAGAAAAGGCAGAGGATAATAATGTAACTGCAGTTTTGATAGAGATAGATACACCTGGAGGACTTGCCACTTCTATGCGTAAGATTATCACAAAAATTATGAATTCCTCTGTTCCAGTAATCGGATATGTTACACCAGAAGCAGCACATGCGGCTTCTGCCGGCGCATTCGTTATGATGGCTTGTGATATCACCGCAATGACACCAACATCAAACATTGGAGCTGCTCATCCTGTTACAATGGGTGCAAAGATTGATTCCACAATGGAAAAGAAAGTTGTCAATGATATGCTTGCTTATATGACTTCTATTGTTGAAAAAAGAGGGAGAAATGTAGAAGTAGCAAAAAAAATGATTACAGAAAGCTTATCTTTAACTGCAAAAGAAGCACTTGACCAGAATATAATTGAATTTGTAGTTAAAACCAGAACAGAGTTACTTGATAAAATTGATGATATGAAAATTGAAAAGAGAGATAGAGAATTTGTTTTACATACAAAAGATATTGAAATCATTTCTCATAAAATGAATTTTATAGAACGATTTCTCTATCATATTACAAATCCTAATATTGCATATATTCTTTTAATACTGGGAATTTATGGAATTATCGCAGAATTTTCTTCACCCGGCATAGGTTTTGCTGGTGTGTTTGGAACAATCTCATTATTATTAGCTTTCTTTGCATTTTCACACCTTCCAGTAAATATCGTGGGAGTTCTATTAATCGTTGCAGGAGTAATATTACTTCTTTTGGAAATTAAGGTGCAATCATCAGGGATTTTAGGAATAGGAGGAATCGTGGGTATCATATTAGGCTCAATGATGCTTATTCAGACAAATGCACCATTTCTCAAAATATCTATCTCATTAATAACTGGTGTTGGAGTGTTTACTATCTTGTTCTTTTTATTACTTGCCACCCTTGTATATAAAGTCCATCATAAAAGAGTCACAACTGGGAGAAAAGGATTAATTGGTGAGAAAGGATATACTAAAACTGCTTTAAAACCAGAAGGCACAGTATTTATACGAGGGGAATTATGGCAAGCTGAATCTATTAAAGGAAATATAAAAAAAGATGATAAAATTGAAGTCGTAAAAATTGAAAATCTTAAACTATTTGTAAAGAAACCTGAAGTATAGAAATATTATGTTTGCATATAAAAATCTTGACTCATAAAAAGTTAATAAAATTTTTAAGAAGAATTTACGGAGGATTTTAATGAAATATAAGATATTACTACTGATAGTAATTCTAACTATAGGTTTACTATTTGCTTGTAAGAGTAAATATATGGTAACTGCAAAGTTGGCAATACGGGATGAAAACAATCCTGATAAAGCTATTGAGAATCTTCAAAAGGAGATTGAAAGCAACCCTACAAATGTTGAGGCATATCTTTTTATATCTAAAATCTACGGACAATATAAACAAGATTATGTTAATTCTTATTATTACGCAAAAAAAACCTTAGAAATATCCCCACAAAAAGAAGGCGAAATAAACGAAATTTTTCTTACCTGTTGGGCTGAATTATACAATCAAGGGCTCAAAAATTTCACTGCAGAAGATTTTGAAAATGCACTGAAGTCTTTTAAATTAGCCAATGAAATTTTTCCTGATAGCATAAAGACAAAAATAATGATTGCTAATGTATATACAAAGTTAGACTCATCTGATATGGCTACTCAAATTTTTATAGAAATAGCTAAAAAGTTACCCAATGATACAGCGTCAAGGGAAAAATTAGCAGAAACATATTTCTTCCACAAAGATTATGATAATGCAATCAAATATTATCAGGAATTAGTTAATATTGAACCCGAAAATATTGATTGGCTCTACAATATTGCGGTATGCTATTCAAATCTTAATAACCAGGAAAAAGTACTTGAATATTATAAGAAAGCTGTTGAACTTGACCCTCAAAATAAAGAATTCCTTTACAAAATCGCTCATACTGAATTCAATAATCAAAACTATGAAGATGCTGTAATATATTATGAAAAGATTATTGAAATTGATGAAACTGAACTTGATGCTATTGAGTTTATTACTCGTTCACTTTTGTTCTTAAAAGATTATGAAAATTTGGTTTTATATGGGAAAAAATGGATTGGTCTTGAACCAGATAATGAAGAAGCACAACTTTTTATTAACTTAGGACTTCAAAATTTAAAGAAAAAATAAAAGAAAAGATTCGCCAACTGACGGATCAAAACAAATAAATAGAGGAGGAAGAATGAAAATACTTGTTTGGATTTTCGGGATAATCGCTGCCATCTTGATGCTATTCGGTTTACTTGATTTTCTTATACAAGGACCATTCCTGGGAGTGGTTCATCCAGCTAATTATTTCCATGTTGCTAATGCCTTTTTGTTATTCACTATTGTATTTCTTCTGTGTCCTAAAGAGAAAAAGTAGCTTATTGTTCATGTAAAATGCCAATAAAAGGGATTCTATTTGATTTAGATGGTGTAATTGTAGATACACTTCATTATCACTTTTTAGCATGGCAGGAAATGTTTCGTAGATTGGGCGGTGAGGTAAGCAAACTCACCGTCCTTCTTCATGAAGGGAGAAGTTCAAAGGAAATTCTTCCTATCCTTATTCAAGAAAGCGGAATTACTATACCACAAGAAAAATGGCACGATTTTATTGAAGAGAAGCGAAAGTATTACCGCTCAATAGTTAAGATTAAGTTTTATCCCGATGCTATCAATACAATAGAGAAATTGCGTAATATGGGCATCAAATGTGCTCTTGTTACTGCTTCTGCGAAAAAAAATATGGGGAAAGCACTAACACCCAGTCAACAAGCTCTTTTTGACATTATAATTACTGGTGATGATATTCCAAGAGCAAAACCAAACCCTGACCCTTATGAGGTTGCTCAAAGTCGTCTTAAATGTAAAAAAGAAGAATGTCTGGTGGTTGAAAATGCACCTTTAGGTATACAATCAGCAAAAGCAGCAGGCATTCGCTGTGCTGCAATTTCAACTGGATTATCTAAAGAATACCTGAATGAAGCAGATTATTTTTTGAAAAATTTATCAGAAATTTTTAAGTATTTATGAATTAGACTGCTTTTTATCATATAAACGATTTCATAAAAAATGTGAAGAAGGTTAATTAAAAATATTGATAATGGATTCTAATTAGTGTCTGTCCGTAAAATCAAATCTTTGCGAATGGGCAAAGACCTTCACAATGGTTGATTCGCTCTACAAAGCCATTCCGAATTCCCAATTAAATTGGGGATCCAACCATTCAGAGGGTCTACAAAACGACTTTACGGACAGACACTAATTATTTTTGTGCTTTTACCCCAATCATATCCTGCGGATAACCCGAATATATTCGTAACTCCCAACCAATAAACATACAACAGCAATTACTCGTTGTGCCCAAAACGCTTGAATATATCCAGAATTATACACAAACAATAAATACATAGAAATAACCAGTAAAATCACACCGAAAATAATTTGTGCTGTAAAACTATAACCCCATTGCGAGTGTTTGGCAATAAATATCCCCAAACAAGCTGCGAGCCACCCTATGAATGCTCCTCCTAAAACATCAAGTGGCCAGTGAACACCAACAGCTACACGGGATATTCCCACAAGTATTGCAAAAGAAATCAGAATAATCTTTTTCCAATTTTTAGAAATAGATAATGACAAAACCCCAACTAAAGTAAATATTGTAGCAGTATGTCCAGATGGGAAAGCACGGCATCTATATTTTGGTCCGATTAGATGAAATTCTTCAGGAGATAATATTTTTGGTGGACGATACAGATGAATTACTTCTTTGGGTATTTGAACCAAAATTGTAACAAGAATTGATGCAATAAGTACTGTCCAAATTATATCTGGTCTTCGCCTTATCATTGGAAAAAGAAGCATTGCCATAATCAGTCCATCCCCAAAAATTGTTAGAATAGACCAAATAGTATCACCTGTATATTTGTGTAAACCATTAATCCAGAAAAAAATAATCCGATTACTTCCAGTGAAATAAACCAAAGCAATCAAGAACAGAATCAAAATTAGTGGTATCCACACAAAATGATTATCAGAAATAGTCAATTTACCTTTATTCATAATACAACTTTTTTTCAACCATAGAAAAAAAGGCAACAAATTAAAATATTTTTTTTATTGACATTGTTATAATAACAATAATTGGGTATCCCCTTAATTCAGCAAAGTAATAATAAATAATGCTAATACCATTATCGCCAGTTGCTTGTCATTCCCACACTCAATCAAGTTGAGTGTAAACTCCAGTGGGAATCCATTCCTTACAACCTGTCTTTTACTGTGTCTTCCCGCTATATGGATTCTCCCCAATTAAATTGGGGATCGGGGTCGGGAATG
>JACNFI010000018.1:5781-7764 GCA_014384665.1 Candidatus Cloacimonadota bacterium | reverse complement strand
AAAGTTTGCTCAAAACCAAGGAATTTCAGACCACTAAGTGTCACACTTGGATGGAAACGAAGTCCACCTTTATATGGACCTATTGCACTATTGAATTCAACACGGAATCCACGATTAACCATAACTTCACCACTATCGCGAACCCAGGGAACTCTAAACATAATGACACGCTCAGGTTCAACCATTCTATCTAAGATTTTAGCTTCTTGATAGCGGGGATTGGATTCATAAACTGGCCAGACAGATTCAACGACTTCTTTTACTGCTTGTAAGAATTCTTCCTGTCCAGAGTCTCTTGCTTCTACTTGATTGAGAAATTCTTTCATATCCATAATATAACCTCCACTTATTTTTAATTGAATTTGCGTGAAAAAATCGGTTTCCTAATTATTTGTCAAATATTTATTTAGAGCTATCGTTTTTTTGTAATAAATAATCACTTAATCCGTTATTATCAAATAATTTATATCTTACTTAGAAATAATTCCAAGTCCTTTCCTGCCATCCATTTTAACAACCATAGGATGCTCCATTCGTATATGAATAAAATAATTAGTTTTTTCTACAATATTTTGATTGTTAAGCCAATCCCATGCAATAAAATCAGTATCAGAACCATAAGGAATATGAAAATAACCGACATTCATAGCTACAAGATTGTGAAAGAAATGAGTACCCTGCGAAGCATCGACTATAAAATCATCAAAACTTGTTTCAATAATGATTTTTGCTTTATATATATCTGCCCATTTTACTGGAATACCCAGGAATTGGTCTCGTGAACCCCATCTTCCTGGGCCAATCAAAATATAGTCACGGTCTTCTTTTTTCATTTTTTCGTTAAGATAAGCAATTTCTTCTCTCATTAAAATAGTTTTTGTTTTATCGAATTTTTCTGGATTGATGTAAATAATGTCCTGGATATTTTTGATTATACCGTTTCCCAGACCATTTTCTGTATACAGGAGTAAAGAATCTTTATCAATCGTATCAGGATTAATTGATATCTCCTGGATATTAATTGTAAGAGGTCTAATTTGAAGAACATAGAAGGTTGGTTTTATCTGTCTTTTTTCATCTTTTGTAAGGTCAACCGCAAACTCAATTTCAACTGGTATTCCCATTGATTTTTGGCCAATTTCAAGAATATTTTCAATAATCTTTGCTAATGGAAAATAATTATATTTCAATATATCTGCGAATGTTACAACTCTTAGTCCTTTTGCTGATAATCCATCAACCATTCTATTATTCTGATAATCCCAAACAGAAGCGATATGCTGCAAAGACCCATGCTTTTCAGCTTCTTTGATTCTCATTCTATTTAATGTGCACTCATCTCCTTCCAATAGATTAAACTCTTTACATTCCATATTAATTGCATAAAAATACTTTTGTGAATCACGAATCATTTCTTCAGGTGGAATAGTCTCAATTTTAGGATATTTGGGACAGAATCTATAATTCAGTTCCCCTTCAACAACAGTTTTTCCTAATCCTACTGCTAGCAAAGCTACCCCATCACTAATTTTTAGATTAGAAGTAGGATAAAAGTTATATGATTCGCCAATACCAGAAATATGGGGATAATAGTATCCATTAAAATTATTACCAACTGTTTCCTGAATAATAACAGCCATTTTTTCTTCTTCAACTTTGTAATTAATACTTTCAATATAATTTCGGGCACTTTTTAGAAAAACTGATGAAAAAACAAGTTTAATCGCATCCATTAACTGTCTGAGACGAACATTTTTATCAGGATGATTATTGGGCAACATAAATGTATTATAGATTCCAGCAAATGGCTGTGATTGAGAATCTTCAAGCAATCCGGAAGAACGAACTGCAATAGGAAAGTTTATTTTTTTTATATATATTTTTAATTTTTTTATAAGTTCTGAAGATAATTCTCCATTTATAAAAATTTTTTGTATTTCTTCATCACTTTTTGTTCTAATCCATTCTCCGATATTGTTATGG
>JACNFI010000018.1:0-5402 GCA_014384665.1 Candidatus Cloacimonadota bacterium | reverse complement strand
ATTTCACCATGAGCTACTAACCATCCAGAAAAATGGTTTTTTTCACTGTGATATAAAAGTGATTCTACTGGAACAGTACGAAGTTTATTCTCAAATTCCCAGATAGTTCTGGCTCTACCAATCTCTTCTTCCTGCCTGTTACGAAAAATAAAATCGCCATAACCTAAGTTTCGTTTTACGATTAGTTTTAAATCCTGCAAAAGAGTTTTGGATTGTTTGTGCAAGAAATCTGCTCCTAATTCTTTTGCTTTTTCTGCATTTTCAATTTCCGATGACTGAAGAATAACCGGGATATCATAATCTTCCATTTTTATTTTATTGATTAATTTAATTCCAGCCTGTGGATCAATTACTTCTTTATTGGAAAATCCTACATCTGATATCACACTAACAAGATATTCTTTATATTTTTCAAGATACTTGACTGCATCTTCATAATTATGAACTAAAATTACTTTAGGTCGAGCTCTCATTCGCAAGCGTTTGTTAATATCATTCAATTCTTCCGAAATGAGAAGCTGTGTTTGCTGCAATATCTCAGCATATAGAAGGGGTAAAAACATAGAATAATAGATAATTGAATCTTCAATAAGCAAAACAACTCTTACAAAACCATTTTTTGTATCATACTCAATATTTCTCTTATCTTCTACACTTTTTACCATAGCAAGAAAAAGTTTTGCATCCCCATGCCAGATGAATACATCATCAATAAATTGCATTTCATTTGCATTTTTTTTAACAAGAGAAATATCAGATTGAACATTTAAGAGAAGTAAAATTGGTAAATCAGGATACTTTTCCTTGATTCGTTTCCCAAGTTCAAAGGGAGTAATTTCCCCTATCCTCATCATAGTTATTACCAGATCAAAAGAGCGTTCCTCTAACATTTTTATTGCTTGTCGTCCAGTTGGAACACTTGTTATTCGAGGAGCCGTACTTAAATTCAACTGTCGATATTCTCCATAAATCTGCTCCGATAATCTCCCATCCTGTTCGAAAATAAAGGCATCATAGAATGTTGAAACAAGGAGTATTTCACGAACACGATTCCTCATTAAATTATGGAAGTTATCTTCTCCAAATTTGAATTTATTATAATAATAATTCAGTTTTTCCATATTTTTAAACTCCAATTATATAAAATCCATATTTGCGAAATGCTTTCATATTTATCAATTTATTTTTGTAAATTACCTATTTTAAAAAATGAAAAAAAAATTACTTGTTTGGGAAATTTTTTTTATTGATTCGGTATCTTCTTAAAAAGAATAAATTGCATTATATTCTTAGCTATTGTTATTTATTGTTGTTTGAGAAAATATTTTTGTAATTATAAACTTGATTGCATAGGAATTTCCTTTTTTTGACACATAAGTTTAGGATTGCTAAATGTGTATTTTGTCTGTTCTCAACCCCAACTTCGTTTGGGGTTAAGTCCAGATTAGGCAATACTTAAGTTGAAACGAACGAAGAGAGTTTAACTTGAGAATTGCGAAATGTGTATCTGTCCTCAACCCACACTTCGTTGCATGGTAAATCCAGGAAGCAAGAGTGATCTAACACCATTTGTAATGGTGTTTAAATGATGTGCAAATAGATACAGGATTACAAATCCTGTAGGATCAATCGGTTTACGATATATTTTTATAAGTTCATAATTTTTTATGGATAGCATTTGCAGCAATTCTGCCAGCACCCATTGCTTCAATGACAGTAGCAGAACCTGTTACAATATCACCACCTGCATAAACAAATTCTTTTGAGGTTTCCATTGTTTCAGGATTTACTTCAATATATCCCCACTTATTTCTTTTTAAATCTGGAGTAGTTGAAAAGATTATCGGATTTGGACCAGCTCCAATAGCAACAATAACTAAATCACAATCATGAATAAAATTTGAACCTTTAATAGGGATAGGTCTTCTTCTTCCAGATTCATCAGGTTCACCTAATCTCATTTGAACACATTCCATTCCTGTTACCCAATTCTGTTTATCTCCTATATATTTTACAGGATTTGTAAGTAGTTTAAATTTAATTCCTTCTTCTTCTGCATGACGAATTTCCTCTTCTCTGGCTGGCATCTCTATTCTTGAACGACGATAAACAATTGTTACTTTCTCAGCTCCAGTACGAAGAGCACACCTTGCACAGTCCATTGTTACATTTCCTGCACCAATTACAGCAACATTTTTCCCGCGAGGAAGTGGAGTATCATACTCAGGAAATTTATACGCTTTCATAAGATTGATTCTGGTTAGATATTCGTTTGCAGAGAAAATATTACACAGGTTTTCACCTTCAATATTCATAAAGCGCGGTAACCCAGCCCCAACACCAATATAAACTGCATCGAAATCTTCCATCAATTCATCTATAGTATGAATATTACCAATAATTTGGTTTAGTTCAATTTTGCAACCTAATTTTTGCAGATAATTTATTTCAAAATTTACAACTGATTTTGGCAATCTGAATTCAGGTATGCCATAAACAAGAACACCGCCGGGTTGATGTAATGCTTCATAAATTGTGACTGAATATCCGAGCAAAGTAAGGTCTGCGGCACAAGTTAGTCCACCAGGGCCAGAACCAACCACGGCAATCTTTTTATCTCTTTTCTCCTTTATTAAAGGGATTTTTACAAGGTCCATTTTTCTTTCAAAATCAGCAACAAATCTTTCCAGGTTTCCAATTGCAACTGGTTTGTCTTTGATTGATAAAATGCATGTTTTTTCACACTGGTCTTCTTGAGGACAAACTCTTCCACAAACAGCAGGCAGAACATTTCGTTCTTTAATTTTTTTGGCAGCTTCATCAAATTTTTCTTCACAAATAAGTTTGATAAAACCTGGAATATCAATATTTACAGGACAGCCATCAACACATTTTGGATCCTTACATTGGATACATCTATTTGCTTCAAGCATTGCTAATTCTGATGTCAATCCATAGGGAACTTCCATAAAATTATGAACTCTAATATTATGGTCTTGTTCAGGCATTTCCTGACGAGGAATTTTTGGCTTGATTTTTCTTTTATCAGTTTTTGAAAGTCCGATCCATTTGCATCCGGATTTCAGACAAATATAAAAAGGGATTAATTTTGTATAAGCAGAAATAATAATTTTTCCTACTTTTGAGCCGCATTCCTCACATACTTTTTCCGCAGTTACAAGACTATTTTTACAATGTGGACATAAAAGGTCTGATAATTTATCTCCTTTTGTAATTTTCTCTGAAGTATCTATTATAAATTCCTCAAGATATGTGCTCACCTTAAGGTCAAGTTTCTCACTTTTATAGATTGCTTTAAAAAGAATGTATTCGCTATCCTTTTCCTTAACATTTAAGCTATTATTACAATGCGGACAATAAGTATTCAAATGAGTTTTAAATTTTATAATATTTTGATTCATAATTTCTTTTCCTTTATTTTATTGAGAAAAGAAGAGCATCTTTCTCATCTTTTAGATACATAGAATTGCGTTTTTCAAGTTCATCAAAATCAACTTGATGTCCATCAAAATCTGGACCATCAACGCAACAGAATTTTGTTTTATTATTTACATTAACACGACAACAACCACACATACCAGTGCCGTCAACCATTACAGGATTAAGGCTTACCATTGTTTTGATACCATATTTTTTTGTGATTTTACATACATTTTTCATCATAATAATTGGACCGATGGCATAAACCTCTTTAATATCCCCTCTTTCTTCAAGATATTTCTCTAATGGTAGTGTAATAAAACCTTTTATTCCATAGCTGCCGTCATCAGTTGTAACAACAAGTTCATCACAGAGCAATCTCATTTCATCTTCTAAAATCAGCATATCTTTCTCTCTCGCTCCAATAATTCCAATCACAGTATTGCCAGCTTCTTTCATTGCTTTAGTTATATGATGCAAAATAGCTATTCCTGTTCCACCACCAACAACTATGACTGTTCCTAACTTTCTGATAGGTGAGGGTTTACCAAGCGGTCCCACAACATCTTTAATGAAGTCACCAGCTTTTAATGATCTCATTAAGGCAGTGGTTTTACCTACTACTTGAAAGATAATAGCAATAGTTCCTCCGATGTTATCAACATCAGCGACAGTCATGGGAATCCTTTCGCCAGTTTCATTAACACGCAGTATAACGAATTGTCCTGGTTTTATTTTCTGAGCAATATTAGGTGCATTAATATCAAAGTGAACCATTGTCCCTTTTGCCATTTCATCCTTTCTGATAATTTCAAACATATTACTACTCCTTGCTATATTCTATAAATGAGATATGCAAAATAAGAAATTTCACCCCATCTGTCATTCCCGTGAAAACGGGAATCCAATGAAATAATTGTCCTCACGAAGGTGGGGAAAGGATTTTGGATTCCGCATCAAGTACGGAATGACAAATAAATGATATTTTGCAGATCGCATTATTCTATAATAAATTGGCATAATTTTATGGGGAAGTTCATTATATAATATTTTCTGTGTCAAGAATAAATTTTCCTATCTTGAAGGTTTCATAAAATTAATCATTGAACTTTGGTTATTTATGTCAATTATGTTTCATCTGAAAATACCTCACCGCAGAGACGCAAATAACGCAGAGATAAATGTAAAATTACGAAATACAAGTACATTGAAACGAAACGATCCTAACACCATTTGTAATGGTGTTTTGATAAAACAGGATTATCCCGATAGAATCTGGACGACAAATCGGGACTATTAGCTGTCTTTCATCGCAATTTATTGTGATTTCCTTGAATCAGCGAGATGATTTCCGCCAAAAGCGTCCAAAGGATCTGCCTTCGGCATGAGATCTGCCTCAGGCATGATATCATCTCGCAAAATGTAAAAAAACTTGACCCCGTGTAATAGCTCGGGAGGTGTAATAGCGAAGCGTTTTTTATTACACCCCCCAAGCATTTTATATTACACGGGGTTGATCCCGTGTAATAGTTATATTTAAAATAATAATTATTTATTTGATAATTTAGTTAGGAATAAAATTAAAAAAAACTTGACACCATGAAAAATTCAAATAAAAAAAGGAAAAATTTTGGAATTATAACCCCGTCAGAGGCGGGATCCCGATTTATGAGCCTGAGGCTCATCTACCGGGAAAAGTATATAAAAACTCGTTACAGTTTTGAAAAGTATTTAAACTTAGAAATAGAAATAAAGATAATACAGGTTGCTAAATGATGAATAAAGAAGGCAAAGAAATGTTTAAGGACGATATTTTTGAAAAGTGGCTGGATACGAAGAGTAAACAAATCATCCTGAAACTTGATAAAGAAAAATTAAGTAGCGAAGAGATGATAGTGCTTGTTCTCAAGGCTCAATCTAATCATTTCCAACATTTAGACGAAGATTTAAGAAAGGATATG
>JACNFI010000017.1 GCA_014384665.1 Candidatus Cloacimonadota bacterium | reverse complement strand
TGAAGATGATTTAGTATTATTATAACTATTATAGCTAATGATAGATGCAATAGTCGGGATTATAACTCCTAGTGTAGAGGCACTTAATGTAATGATTTGTCTAGTATAGCTTTTTTCTAAATAATATAAAACATTAAAGAGAGTATATGCTCGTACATCATCAATTGCGGTAAATCTTTTGGTATTTGCTGGAATCTTACTCCCGATAAAATAATCTTCAGAACCTATAATAATTAAATCGTTCGAACCATTATTAGAAGCTTTAAATTCAATGTCCCTAAATTCCACTTTATGTACATTATAGTTTTTAAAATCTTCCGATATCCATCTTTTTAATACATAATCATCAATATTCTTGGTATTTTCATTTCCAATGTTACGAGCAAAATTTTGTTGATTATTTTCTATTCTTTGTAAAATCAATGAACTATTTTCATTTGTCTCAGTACATAAACTACTACACAATCCTGTAATAAATATAAGTATAATAAATTTTTTCATGGTTCCACCTTACTTTTATTTAATTAATGCATATCTTTCAATTTCTAATTCCGAATGGTTAAGTTTGCCATTATCGTTATTATCATAATGCGTGACTGGTATTATTTTACTCCATTCCGTATCTAGTTTACCGAAGATATTATTATCTTTATGTTGGTGCAGATGGGTAATAATAATTACTGTATTATCATCTTCAGGTGAATTATCTCTAAACTCGTTAAAAACATCTTTTTTTACCAAGTATAGATATAGTTGTTGTTCGACAAATTCCTTTAAATTCTGGTCCATACTAGCCCATGGCTCATCCGCGAAAATGACATTCGATGGTTTGATCATCGCACGAATAAAAGACAATAGTTGTTTCTCCCCCCCTGATAATGAGTAGGGAGAATTGTTTTCATTTTTTTTCAAATCACATATTTTTTTTACTAAATATTTTTTACTTTTTTTATCGATGACACTATTTAATTTGTCTATGATTAAACTCATATGTTTACTAAAATTAAATTTTTGATTAACGATTTCTAGATTCTCTTTGACTGTATACATATTGATGATATGAGGGTCCTGGAATATATAAGAGAAGTGATCATGCCTTATAGAATCTTTGTTAGAATTATTAATGGTGTGATTAATTATGATCGAATCTTTATCTTTGAAATAATTTCCATTAAATCCTGTTAATAATGATAATATATTTAGTATTGTTGATTTCCCTACACCATTGAGACCCATTATGTTGTATAGGTACTTTGGATGAATTTCTAAACCATCAAAAGTAATTTTATCATCTATTTTGGAATGTGGATATTCAAAACAAATATAGGATTCATCTGAAAATGTCTTTTTTAATGGGAAAATAACTTTAATCATTTACATTAACCTTCATATTTTATTAAACCATAAATATCATCGACATGAACAAGTTTGTTTAATATATAGCCCACAATAAAAAAGGATAAAAGCTGCAATATTATGAAATAGACAATTAAGTATTGTGAAAAAACAAATCCTAAAGACTGAACAACCAGCGTAATATCAAAACCAGATAGGAGTGAAATTACTATTCCAAGCGGTACACCAATAAAAAAACCAGAAGTGATAAGGATCATATAGCCCGTACGATAAACTCTATTAAGAAGCTTCTTATTATAGCCGAAACAACGTATGGTACCGATAGTGTGGAATTCGATCTTAAGCCGCAGATACAATTTAATAATTAGGAAAAGCAGGAAAATAACTATACTGATAATCAGCAAAAATATGATATTTTCTTTCCCCTCCATCAGTGATTCATTGAGATCAATGATCGTTTTCCATCGTCCACTATCCCAACGAATATTGAATTCATCAAACTTACTTAGAATCTCCTTAGTTAAATATGCATCTTCGAATTTATTATAGTAGAAGAAACGATAAACATCAGTCCTTTCCAAATCTGTTGAGATATCAAATTCGATTGAAAAATCCTTAGCTATTTCTAAATATTGAATTAACTCTACTTGTCGCTTTCTTGCGTTAATGGTAAAGTTTTTAATAAAATCAAATTCTAGAAAAACTAAGTCATCTCGATCATCCCTGGGAAAATTCACAAAGAAGGAAGCCGAAATTTCCACACTGTCCTTATCTAAATTGTTAAAACCATGTTTAATATGAAGAAATTTATTGAATAAATCATCTTTATCTAATTCAATAAATCCATCTTCATTAATATTTATAGAATAAATATATTTCTTCTCTTCCTTTACAAACAACAGTTTTAGTGAATCTTGGAACGTAACATCATAAGTTTTAGAAATAAACTTTGGCTGATAGATGAAATCGTAATCGTCAGATACTTTATTTCTATCGTATATAAATCCAAAAACATCTTCACCAATGCCAAAGTAAACTGGATATTCTTTGTCCAATTTCCATTCAAAAACAGCTTTTCTTAAAAGAAAATCAAATAAATCAGACATTCCAGCAAAATATAATCTTATTTTCTTTCTTGCATAATCTGATAGATAATGTTCAAAAATAAAGCATTTAACGCGAGATTTATCCTTAATGGGTTTTACTTGTAATGGTAATGAATACTTATCCCCAATGCCTGCTTCTTTAATAAAAACGATGTCATCTTCATATACATTAAGCTTTTTACTTAATCTATCTTGAATGAAGAGGTAAGGTCTTTTCGTAATCAACGTGTCATGGAATGTATTAGTTAAATATTCAGTTAAATATGTATAATCTTCACTAAATTTATAACATTGAACCTTCGGAAGCACTCCGCTTTCACTTTTAATTGTTATTATTTCCGGATAAACCCTTACTCCTTTATTAGTACAGATATCTTCATCTGTTGCCAGAGAATCTATAAATTGCAATACTGATGTAGGGATTTTATTTTTCATTACTTTTTTTATATCCTTTTCTTCTTCAAGGTCAAAACAGTTCAGCAGATAAAGATGAAACACTTTATTCCATTCATTTCCAACAAATTGCTTAATTGTTTTGTCGTATTTAAATATTTCACAGGATGAGCGGAAAACTAGTGCTGTTGTCAGAGATATCAGTATAATAAACATACAAGTTAAGAGAATATCATTTTTGTTGTTAGATTCTTTTCTTGAAAAAAAACGCCGAAATATGATTGGATTAACTTTACAATAATTATAAAATTTCCGAATTAATTTCATTAAAGATTCCTAGCTGGATCAGTTTCTATTGTATTCCGTTAAAATCAATAGTTTTAAAGAGTCTTAACTTATCAACCTCGAACCAGTAATAATCTATATAGCGAGATATACCCTTATCTTGATATGTCTCTAGAGTTTGATAATGCCCAATTCCATTTAATATCTGGTAGTTTATCTGTTTTTTGATTGAACTAGCATTGTGAATAATATCAGGTTTGAACTGATTCCAGTTCTTTTCAATTTGCTCAAACGTTATATTATCGTTCGCAAATAGAGAAGGGATGATCTTTTCAGCAATATTTCTGTCGCCAACCACTGCTTCCCAGAAATCTGCTAACGTTGTCTGCCTTAATAATTGTTGATCAACTTCTGAATAATCTATCTCAAAAAATATTGCTAACATTCGCCTTAGTAATCTTTTGAAATTTGAATCATCTGTTGTATTTAAAAAATCGCCTATTGTTCTTTCAAGATCCTTAATTTTTTTTTCCTCTATCAATACGTCTTTATGTAATATTGAGTGGCCAGTTTTATCCTTATCAAGTATTATCCCTTCTTCAAAATATGTTCCTGGATATTTTCTCAACTTATCGATGAGATTATCCAGATAGTTTTGAGTAAATACTGATGGATCTTTCGAAATAAATGTTTTTTTTTTCGTTTGTGTTGCACCAAGCATTTCTGCTATTTTATCAATAGCATAATCTATCTCATTTACAATAGTAGTGGAAACTTTTTGAGCGATATCAATTATCTCATTTTCGTCAATTTCTGGTTTATCTATTTGCGCAATTATGTTAAAATTATTGAAAAATCTGTTATATGATTTTTCAAATACTTGACTCGTAATGTTTTCATTAATCTCTATCTCAGTATTATTCTTCCAATATGGACTATTATTATAAAATTCACTATTAAAAGCAATACCAAATATTGGAGTGAGTACTTTTCGACTCTTGTCTATGAGAGCTTGAATAGATTCGAACCTGTTAGAATATTGTAAATCACCAGCATCACCAATTACTATGGTGACAAAAGGTTCATTTCCGATATCTGCAAAGATCTGATTATAAAACTTATATATCGATGGCAGTAGATATTTTGTGTATTCTAAATCATTTGAAATTTCTTCGATCTTCTTTTTATATCTATTAACATCGTCTGATGAAGAGATAAACTCTTCCTTATTTAACGTTAACAGATCGTTAGTGAAATAATATACTTTTATTTTCAGTGTTATTCTCTCCCCTGCGATATTCGTGAAATTTTGATTGAGCACTTCTCCAAGAATATTAATTAACACTTTATCCAAGTTATTCCAAACTTGTTCCATGCTCTTGCTTGCATCAATTAGAAATGCAATATGTAATTTTTTCATACGTGGTATAGGAATAGCATCAGGGAACACTGAAAGCGAATCAATAACTCCAATATTTATTGTCTGAAGATTCCCAATCTCCTTGTCATACAGTGGCAGCCATCTAAAAAGTCGTTCTTTTCTATCTTCAAATTTCTGTTCGAAGTTATTCAAACCTTTAGTATTCACTAAAAGATCATCGGAATTCGGTTCTGTGCCCTGATTGTAATACTTTTGAGCTTCAAAAGCTTTATCATTTAAAAATACGAAAGGTTTTCTATCTAAATCAACATCACCCATATTTCTAGGTCTCAGACCAATATCGGTATTCCATAATACAACATTCTGCCTTTTCCCATCATCTTCATAAAGAGTCCAGCCAACAAGCGTTTCCTCAATATCTGATTTTACATTAGTATTGAAATATTTCTTTGTTCCTAAAAACACATATTTCTTTTTACCAACGAACGTACTTTTGTAAGCGTAATAGATTACATTATTGACCTGTGCATCTTCGATACTCTCTTCATCACCAGGAGCAAAATAAAAATCAATTTCTCTTGCTTTATATGCTGTTTTTACTTTTAAAAATTTTACAGGGAAACTACTTTCGAATTCCAGACAATAACCAGTAATAAATACCTTTTTGAACTCGTCGAAATTATCTTCAGTTAGATCGATCGATTGAGTATGATCTATTACATATTCAAGCATTTCATTCACACCTAGATATTTTTCTAACTTACAAGATTTACCAAGCTCTGATTTCAGTTCAGTTATCATATATTGAGAAAAGTATTCAGCATTAAAATTATTGCCTGGATAAATACAAACAAATATTGCCCCATCCTTGTAATGATCCATGAAGTCATCAAAAATATAATTCGTAATGGAAAGTTGATTATCCTGAACTATATTGAATCCTTTTTTCTCATTTACCAATGTATCAGATAATAATACGGAGTTTGATACTGATAACATAAAAACAGCAACACTGGCAAGTATAAACATTTTCTCTCTCATTTTAGTCATGGTTAATCTCCCGATTTCTTAATGTATTAATTTTTTTTATTATTATATCTTTATCTTTTTTATAACTATAAAAGTCAATTTTGGAATCATCTTTATTAACAGAAAGATCAAGGGGATAATAAGTGATATATATAATAACAGAATATTGATATTTATCAAAATAATTATTACATATATCAATTACATTCTCTCTATAGTACCTCGAATTTATATCTTCATTAGCGTTGGTCGTTTTCAAGCTAATTATGCGGTTCTTAACAAATGGCTCAAGTACAAAAAAATTATCAAATATTTCATTTTGGATAATATTTATGTTATTATTATCTAAATAGTTCATAAAAGCCCCAAAGTTGTTATTTGATATTTCACTACTTGAGAACGACGTGAACGGTGAGTTTTTTCTTATTCGAATTTTATCAATTCCATAAGACATGAAGACGTTGGTATTTGATGGAGCTAAAGTAAAAAACTTATTTACAAAGAAATTTTGATTATACGTTAATTCTAATACATCATTAACAAATTTTTTGAAATCTTCTTTATTTTTTTTGTTTTTGAAATCAATTTTGTGAGTATGATTAAGGTCAATGATTATTAAGGGGGTTTTTTCATGAATGTTCAACATAGGGGGCTGAACTTCTTCATTTAGGGTTATTTTCTTTATACTTGAAGTTTCCGGATCAACAAATCGTATAACACGTGTGTTTTTTAAAGCATTATAAATTGAAATTGAGTCATCATAAGCTAAATAAGGCACCTCGATCATCGTATTGTCTTGGTTATTCCAATATTGGATAGTGAAATTTTCACCAGAATATTTTCCAGGTATTTTCACATATCTATAATCTTTTTGTTTTATATTAATAATATCTGATGAACTTTCAATGGGTTGTCTATTTTCCTTTGAAACATTTTTTAGTTTATAAATATAGTTGAGATCAACATAGTTTAATTTAGGTATTTTTATAGAATTGTTATCTACATCATCTAAAGAAGCAAGTGTAATCCTATTATTATTGTTTTTATCAAAAGCAACAATTGAGAAACTCTGAATATTAGAAATGTCTTGGATATTTACAGTAAGCTTTCTTTTTGGAATTTCAATCTGTCCATGTAAAATCTGCTGAGAATCGATTGGTAAATTATATAAATCAGTAATAAGGGAGTATTCGTTTTCTTGATTGATATCCTTTTTATCTATGCAGAATGAGTCACCTCGCAACGAATGATTAGTTGGTAATTTGGTTGGATCATGATATAATACTTTCAGCTTAACATTATCTAGAATTTCTGCGTAACCTTTATAATTTGTTACTTGAATAAAGTTTTTGAGATGAATATCAACAATTTTTATTATTCCTTGATCATTTTCGAATTGAACTATAGCTTCTATATCTTCACGGTTGTATTTGATTTGAGCTTTTTCATTAAATAGTAATTTACAATAACTTTTGTTATCTTTTGGTTTGTTGAGAGTGAGAGTTACATTTGTAATGTTTTTCAGTATCTCAATATTTGGATCAATATTCAAATATTGGGAAATCTTTTTCTTCTCTATTATTGGAAGTATAATACCAGATTGATCACTAATTCCAAAATAGAATCTATTATTATAGTAAACGGGGCTCCAGTTAGCACTAAGTATTTTACTATCAAGAATATCTAAAACTAATTCATGATTTAAATTTGTATCTTCTTTAAAATCTACATACAATTCATCACCATTTATAGAAAGTGGGAGTATAAAAATGCAGGTAAGAATCAATAATATTGAATATTTATTTTTCATTAAAAACCACCCAGATTGTTCTGTTATTATTTGAGATATTCAATTTTCTCACCCATTTTGTTAATATAAGTCCAATATCCATCACTGTTTAACACACAAGCCAGCCCATTATGAAAATCGTTTCCCTTTTTATATAAAGGATTAATAAGCCATGTTCCATCAGGTCGTATATAACCCCATCTGCTATCTATTGATACACAGGCAACACCCTCTTTGAAATTATTAGCATTATCAAATAATGGGGCAATCACATATTTTCCAGATTTATCAATATAGCCAAAAGTATCATATTCTTTTACTGCTACTAATCCATTTGAAAAATCCTTGGCAACAGAAAATTTTTTACTAATAATTAAATAGTTTTTCTGGTTTATAAATCCATATTTTTCATTTTCTAAATCTTCTACATAA
>JACNFI010000016.1 GCA_014384665.1 Candidatus Cloacimonadota bacterium | reverse complement strand
AAAATTCTATATGAGAGATTCTTATTAGTTACCTATACATTTTGAAAGAGAACCTTAAATTCAGATAAATAAAATCATATAAGGAAGAATCAATGAAAATAATTGGTGGGTCTTTAGGTAATGATATACATGTTGCAGGAATTATAAATTTCTTTAATATTGCTATGGATTTGGGATATGAGACTTATTATCTTGGACCTTCAAATTCTGTTAAAGATTTTATAAGAAATATTAAAAAAATTAATCCAGATGTCATTGCGGTTAGTTATAGGTTAAGTCCTGAAAGTGCGGAGGAATTATTAGTTCAATTTCAAGTTGCTATTAAAAAATCAGGATTAACCAATATAAAATATATTTTCGGTGGCACTCCTTCAACAGCAAAAGTAGCTGAACAAATCGGTATTTTTGATAAAATATTCAAAGGAGGTGAACCCAAAGATGATATAATTAAATATCTAACAGGAAAAGGATTAAAAACAACTCAAGAATATCCTGATAATTTAGTTGATAGAATTAAATGGAAAAGACCGATTTTAAGGCATCATTTTGGATTACCCTCTTTAAAAGAAACAATTGAGGGTGTAAAAGAAATATCTGAAGCAGGATTATTGGATGTTATTTCTATTGGTCCTGACCAGGATGCTCAAGAGTATTTTTTTCATCCCGAACTTCAAAAACCGGCAAGAAGAGGAGATGGCGGAGTCCCAATTAGAACTCCAGAAGATTTGATGAGAATTTATGAAGCATCTCACTGCGGAAATTATCCTTTACTCAGGTGTTATTCAGGAACAAATGACCTCATAAAAATGGCAGAAATGTATATTGAAACAATTCATAATGCCTGGTGTGCCGTGCCTTTAATGTGGTATAATGTCCTGGATAAACGCAGCAAAAGATTGTTAATAAATTCAATTCCTGAGAATCAAGAATTAGTGAAGTGGCATGCCAAAAAGGGAATTCCCGTAGAAGTAAATGAATCTCATCATTGGAGTTTAAGAAGAGCACCTGATGTAATTGCAGTTGTAATGGCTTATATCGCTGCTTACAATGCCAAGCAAATGGGAGTGAAAAATTATGTCTCGCAATATATGTTCAATACACCAGGAGAAACATCACCAAAAATGGACCTGCAAAAATGCTGGCAAAAATTGAATTAATCGAATCTCTGCACGATGAAAATTTTAAAAGCTTCAGGCAGGTAAGAAGCGGACTTCTCAGCTTTCCGCCTGATCTTGATATGGCTAAAGGTCAGCTTGTCTCTTCTATTTATCTTGCTATGAATTTAGACCCGGATATTGTTCATGTTGTGGGCTATTGTGAAGGTTCTTACATAGCAAAACCAAAAGATATAATTGAAAGTTGCAAAATGGTTAAGCAAATTATAAAAAATTACAAAATGGGTGTTCCGGATATGAGTTTAGATGCGGATGTACAATTCAGAAAAAAAGAATTATTATCTGAAGCCAATTTGCTCATCGATACGATCAGATCATTAGGAAACTCTAAAGACCCGTTAATTGAGCCGAAAGTTTTGTGTAAAGCTGTGGAGATAGGTCTCTTAGATGCTCCTGATCTTAAGGGTAATAAATATGCTAAAGGTGAAATTTGTACAGCAATGATTAATGGTGCATGTTATACTATCAACTCAAAAACTAAAAAACCTATTCCTGAAAAAGAGAGAATAAAGTACTTAAATGGGGGGTTAACGAATGAACATAATAGTTCTTAACGGAGCTGTTCAGAGATCTGATGACTGGCACAATTGGAGAACAGAGGACTTGGAAAACGAGATTTGCGCTGCGCTTGAAGAAACAGACAACAGAGTGAATTTAATCCACACTGGAAACCCAGATAGCCTCCATGAAAACCTGATTAAAATCAAAGATAGCAACAAGACGATGGTACTTAGCCTGAGAGAGTGCTTCAATGAAGGTTGTGAACGGGTCTTTGTCTCAGATATTCTAAACCAGCTTGGAATAGCTTTTGTTGGCTCAGAAATGATAAGTGTTGAAATGGCGTTGGACAAAGACAAAGCAAAGGTCTGCTTTATCAGAAACAAGATACCTACCTCAAAATATTATGTTGTCAATTCTCTGGAGGAGATAAGAGATGGCTATCTCGGTTTTCCAATAGTGGCAAAGCCCCGCAGTCTAGGATGCAGTGCAGGGATAAGTATTGCAACAAGCAGAAAAAGACTGGAAGAAGTGGTCATTGAATTGCTTGACAGGTTTAATCAGCCTGTAATACTGGAAGAATACATAGGGGATGGAGATTGCAGGGAATATACAATTGATGTGTTATATAATGATGACAGGAGAATAACAGCCTACGCTGAAATAATAATTCCCGTTAGGGATGGAATAAAATTGCTTGACGAAAAAATAAAAAACGACCCTGAACTCGATAAAATAACACCTGTTTCCAATACAGATCTGCAAAAAGATTTAAGAGAACTGTCTTTGAGGACTGCAGAAGCAATAAACGCTAGAGATGTAGCAAGGGTAGATATTCGAAAACACAGAAACAAACTATATGTGATAGAAATTAACCTATTTCCAGGTCTAGGGCAGGATAGTTATCTAAGAAGGTCTGCTTACTTCCATGATGTGAGTTTCAAAGAATTGATGGACATGCTAGTTCATAGTGCTTCCATAAGATACAATTTAACTCCTACAAAAAAGATGGATGAAATGTCGAGGTGGGCATACAAAAAGATATCTGGAACAGATTTCAGAAGGTATTAGAATGACAGCACCCAGACTTGAGATAGAACTCAAAAAGATAGGACACAATGCAAAGGAGTTAAGCAATTTGTAGTATTATTAAAATAAATCGTTTGAAGGAGACAAAAAATGGAAAAAAATCTAAATATCTATACTTACTCAAAAAAACCATCCAATAAAGAGAAAGAATTAATTGTAAAATTTTTGTTTGAAAATCTTGAACAATTTGGAGATCCTGAAAGAGATATTTTAAAAGCTGTTGATTATGCATTAAATGAATATCATTCTTTTGGTGGAATGATTTTAACAACAAAAATAGATAATGAATTGGTTGGAGTCGCTGTTATTAATTACACTGGAATGAAATGGTATATTCCAGAAAATATTCTGGTTTATATTGCAACCCATAAAAAATATCGTGGAAAAGGTATTGGAAAATTCCTAATGCAAAAAGCAATTGAGATGACTGACGGAGATATTGCACTTCACGTTGAACCAGACAATCCAGCAAGATTTTTATATGAAAAAGTTGGATTCACTAGCAAATATTTGGAAATGAGATATAAAAAAGGGGTTGATTAATGGCTTTCCTGGAAATGAATATTAATAAGTTAAAACATAATTATGATTTTTTGGATAAGATATTTGAATCCAATAATATTAAATGGGCAGTTGTTTCAAAGGTTTTATGTGGAAATAAAACTTATTTAACCGAATTGTTGAAACTGGGAGTAAAACAGGTTTGTGATTCCAGATTAACGAATTTAAAAAATATTAAACTTCTCAATAATGAGATTGAGACAATATACATAAAACCACCATCCAAACGAAATGTTGCTAATGTTATAAAATATTCAGACATCAGCCTAAACACTGAAATTACAACGATAAAATCTTTATCAAAAGCTGCAAAAAAACAAGGGAAAAACCACAAAATCATAATTATGATTGAGATGGGAGAATTAAGAGAAGGTGTTTTGAGAGATGAATTTATTAAATTTTATGAAACAGTTTTCAAATTAGAAAATATTGAAGTTATTGGAATTGGTGCAAATTTTTCCTGTTTATATGGTGTTCTTCCAAATCCTGATAAATTAATACAATTAAGTCTTTATGAACAATTGATAGAAGCAAAATTCAATAGAGAAATTCGATATGTTTCAGGAGGAAGTTCTGTTGTTATTCCATTAATTATCAATAATACTCTTCCCAAAGGAATAAATCATTTTCGTGTCGGAGAAAGCTTATTTTTTGGAACTGATGTTTACCATAATTCCTTTATTGAAGATATGGAACATAATGTTTTTAAATTGTTTGCAGAAATAATTGAATTAACTGAAAAATCTCGTGTTCCAACAGGTGTTTTAGGCTCTAATATTGAAGGAAAGAGTTATGAATTTAATGAAAATGATTTAGGGAAAAAATCTTATAGAGCTATTGTTGATCTTGGTTTACTTGATGTTGATGAGAAACATATTTGGTCATCAGATAAAAATATTAAATTTGTGGGGGCAACATCTGATATGATCGTTATTGATCTGAAAAATAATCCAAATAATTACAAGGTTGGTAATTTACTTGAGTTCAATATGGATTATATGGGTCTCTTACGTTTAATGAATTCAAAATATATTGAGAAAAGGATTAAAAACGACTGATAACAAAATGCACACACTTTGTTTCTATTCAGAAGTTTTCAGGTAACTTCGGGTATTATCTATTTGCGAAAGCTGGGTGGTATTCGTAAGCACAGCGTGTCGCATATGACCGTTAGTTAGAGCGATGACATCTCCATATGTGGAGAAAAGGTATCTTTGAGAAGTCGGAGTAGCGATGGTGCGGAAATCCGAAGGATCTCCGCCAGAGGCGGATCTACCTTAGGCATGATGCCTCTGGCATGAAAAGAAGTGCTTGTGAAGAAAAGAACGGAAAAATATTTTAAATAAAACAAACTTTAAGGTGAGGCTAAATGGCAAATAAACCAAAATTTGCGGTTTTAGGAGCAGGGCATGGTGGAAGTGCAATGGCTGCTTATCTCGGAGCAATTGGATATGAAGTGAATCTTTACAATAGAACTCCAGAGAACATTCATAGTATTCAACAACTTGGAGGAATATACTTAAGATATACTTATGATTTGGAAGAAGATATATTTCCTCAAGGTATGGAAAACATAAATGATTTATTTCTTGAGTATAAAGAACATCCGGAGACCAGAACAAGACTTGAATATTCATTAACCCCACAGACTGATGAACTATTTGAAGAAGAGGTTAAACAGGTTTTTGGAAAACTAAATATAATTTCTTCCGATATTAAGGCAGTAATCCATGACAGTGATATAATTATGGTTGTTGTGCCTGCTTCAGGGCACAAATACATTGCTGAGAAGCGTGCTCCTTATATAAAAGATGGACAGATAATCTTATTAAATCCTGGAAGGTGTTTTGGAGCAATTGAATTTTACAAAATTATAAATGATTATTATAAGGATAAGAAATTACCAGATGTAACAATCGCAGAGGCTCAAACATTCATCTACGCTTCAAGACGAACAAAACCTCGTTCTGTGAGAATTCTTGGTGTAAAGAATAGTGTCAATATCGCTGCTATACCTTCTTATAAAACTAAAGATATAGTGGATTTTGTAGGGGAAGCATATCCACAGTTTACTCCAACCGATGATGTTCTTAAAACAAGTTTGAGCAATTTAGGGGGTATATTTCATGTTCCTATTGCAATTCTTAATGCTACTAAAATAGATAGAAAACATGATTTTAAATATTATATAGAAGGAGTAACTGAACACGCTGCATCAATTATCGAAGATGTTGATAAGGAGAGAATAGCAATTGCTGAAGCAATGGGTGTGGAAGTAATATCAGCTCGAAGATGGTTGTATCAGACTTATGGTTCAGAAGGAGCAGATTTATATGAAGCAATACAAAATACAAAACCTTATAAAGGAATTGAAAGTCCAGGAAGCATTAATCATAGATACATCTGGGAAGATGTCCCGACAGGTTTGGTTCCATTATCTTCTCTTGGAAAGAAATTAAATATACCCACACCTATGATAGATTCATTTATTTATCAAGCGACATCAGCATTAAGAAAAGACTTGAATATAGACTTTTTTGAAACTGGTAGAACAATGGAAAGATTAGGATTAAAGGATATGAGCATTGATGAGATAAAGAGATTTGTTAAAACAGGACATAAATAATTTCTTTAAAAAGAAGGATCTAAATCCTGAGATGAACCTTCCTCGTAAGTTGAAAAAATTCAAATATATTAAACACAATAACCAAAGCTTAATTAATTGAGGGGCGTGCATAATGCCAAATTTATTAATAGATAGGGTATCGTTTAACGGTTGCGCAGCTCGAAACGGTTGACGGAAAACGGTAAACGGCACTTCTATCCCCGCGGACGCGGGGATTGCCGTAAAACGTAGCGAGTCGCTCAACCGCAACCGTTAGACCTCGTTTATAAGAGGAGTAAATAATTATGATATGGCAAAAAGAATTTAAAAATAATATAACATCCATAGAACAATTAAAGGAATATATTCAACTATCACAGAAAGAGGTAAAACAACTTAAAAAAGTCGTAGAAAGGCATCCAATGCGTGTTTCCAAATATTACTTATCATTGATAGATTGGGATGACCCTTATGATCCACTAAAGAAAATGGTAATCCCATCAATTGAAGAATTGAATCTTTCTGGATCGTATGATACAAGTGGTGAACAGGAAAACACAAAGTTAATAGGACTCCAACATAAATACTCTCAAACAGCATTAATTCTTGTCACAAACAGATGTGCTTCATATTGCAGATTTTGCTTTAGAAAAAGAATGATTGGATTACCTTCAGAAGAAATACTCCATAAATTTAGCATAGCAGTTAAATATATTGAAGAACATAAGGAAATTAACAATGTGCTTATAAGCGGTGGTGACCCATTTGTATTATCAACAAGAATAATAGCAAAATTTTTAGAGAAACTATCTTATATTCCTCATTTGAATTTCATAAGATTTGGCAGTAAGGTGCCTGTATATTTACCTAACCGAATTATTGAAGATGAAGAGCTTGGAAAATTATTTAAAAAATATTCATTGCCAGATAGAAGAATATATGTAGTCACTCAGATAGACCATCCACGAGAAATTACAACACAATCAATTTTTGCTATAAACAAGTTGTTAAAATCTGGAGTTATTTTAAATAACCAAACTGTACTTATGAAAGGTGTTAATGATGATCCAAATATTTTAGCTGAACTGCAAAACAGATTGGTTAGCATAGGCATAAATCCTTATTATGTTTTTCAATGTAGACCTGTTAAGAGAGTTAAACAATTCTTTCAAGTACCACTCTACAAAGGGTATGAAATAGTTGAACAAGCAAAGAGGAAACTGAATGGTCATAGTAAAAGATTCAGATATGTTATGTCTCATAGAACAGGAAAAATAGAGATTGTAGGAATAGTTGGAGATGAAATTTACTTCAAATATCACCAGGCAAAAGACCCACGAAATTATGGAAAATTCTTTAAAAGAAGACTTAATAAAACTGCTGGATGGTTAGATGAGCTAAGCCTTAAAGAATTATAAAATTATGGATACATACAATTTAGTAAGTTTTTCAGAGATATTTGTTTCAATTGGTTATGCCTATCTTCTTTCTTCAGACAGAAAAAATAGAATTAAACCTTTCCCACAAATCATTTGTCAAAATTTTTGTAAGTTTTAGGAGGAGATATGCGATTGGTTAAAAGATTAAGCAAAATAATTCTGGTGATTGTTGCTTTTACTTTGTTGGAAGCATGTACAATTTATATTCCTAATCCGCCACCAGAATTGGTTGTAGAAATTAAACCTGTAAGATCTTATCCTTATGCAGTATGGATTCATGGACATTGGAAATGGAGTCGCAGACATCATCGTTATGTATGGGTACAAGGACACTGGAAAAAAGCGTCAGCTGGCCGCTTTTGGGTGGCAGGCTACTGGAAGAAAACTCCACATGGATGGGTTTGGATAAAGGGACATTGGA
>JACNFI010000015.1 GCA_014384665.1 Candidatus Cloacimonadota bacterium | reverse complement strand
ATGTCCCCAATTGAATTGGGGATAACCAAACCTCTTATACAAAACCGTTCCAGCTGTTTACCCCGTTGGATAAATATCCTACGGGGTTTATCATTTTTCCTGCCTGCCCGACGCACAAGGTCCATTCTCCGTAGTCCCGATGAAATCGGGACGAAGGATGAACTTTGGAAGGCGGGCGAAACTTAAGTTATTAATCCCCTGATTTTTTTTATTCCTCTTCTGTTGCTTTGTTTATTTTTTTTAGAATATCTTCCTCACCTTGTATGGCTTTTAGCATATACATTGCTGATTCATGCAAGTCGCCCTCAGGATAAGTAAGAACTTCTTCAAATATTTTAGCAGCTTTTATTTTATCATTTAAATTCTCAGAGTATATAAAACCTTTCATAAATGTAGCTTTATAATCGTCTTTACTGTTATTGTAATATTTTATAATCTGGTTATAATAGTTAATGGCATTAGCATAATTTTTTTCTGTCATTGCGGTTTCTGCATATTTATAAAGCGAATCTAATGGAAGTTTTTTCTCTAATCTTTCAGGATAAACTTGAAGATTATATTTTGCAATCATAATTTCCTTTAGATTTTCAAAACGCTTTTTCTGATTATTCTTTGTAAGTGCTCTTTCAATCTCCGGGGAAACAGTTTCAAATTCGTAATATGAAGCTGGAGTATATTCAAGTACTTTAAAGAACAGATAATTACCTTTCATATTCTTAAATACATCACTGAAATCTCCTTCTTTAGTGGAGAAAACTTTTTCAACATATATAATATCTTTGCCCAAGCCAGGTATACTACCTGATTCATAAATTTTGCTTATTATTCCATTTTTTGCTTTATTGATGCAATACTCTTCAATCAAATCATTAAGCTCCTGGTCAGTTGTAGTTTTCTTTGCTTTATAAAACACATAGTCTGCTGTTTCCTTATCAGGAAAGACAAATTGTTGAATCTTGGCAGAAGCACGTTTCAAATACTTTTTATCCTTATCCTGTTCATAAACCTCTTTAATCTCTTGTTCAGTTACAATTGTACTATCTATAACATATTGTTTATAGTATTCGCGAAGTGTAGCAATCATCTGCAGCCGTGATAGTTGATCTTTTATTTGAGGATTTTTTTCATATCCCCTTTTGATTGCATCATAATACATAACATTATTATTGGTTTTATCTTCAAGAAATTTTTTTCTTTGTTCGTAATTATCCAGGAATTGTTTTCTTTGAGAAGGCATCTGTTTTAACTCATTTGCAAAATCACTGACGGTAAAGGATATTTCCTCAACAGGAGATTTTATGAGTTGGATAGCTGCTTCTGTTTCTGATGTATCAGCTTTAGCAAAATCAATATTTTTTATTGCAGTTGTATCAATGGTAACATTATATTTTTTGATGAGATTTTCTATGAGTTCTTTTTTTAGTTCGTTTTCTTTTTGGGCTTTATATCTATTTTCCACAACTTTTTCAACCTCTTCAAATGGCTTATAGAGACTCATATCTTGTTCAACAACTTTAAATATATGAAAAGTATTATTATACTTAACAGGACCGACTATTTCTTCTAATTCAGAGGAAAATATCAAACTATCTATTTCAGGAGATTTACCTATATTTGAGATTTGCTCACCTTGTCTAACATTAGTTATTTTCCCACCCTTATTTTTGGAAAATTTGTGAATAGAATATTTTTCTACAACTTCTGAAAATCCTACTCCATCATGCAATTCTGCGAGAGCATGGTTAGCACTATCAGCATTTGTAGTTTGGATATATAGAATAGTTGCAGTTGGTTTTTTTGAAAACAATTTATCCTTGTTTTCTTCATAGAATTTTTTGAGTTCTGATTTTTTGGATTTAATTTTATCTTTAATTTTTTCCTTGATATACTCTTGTAGAACAATTTGCATTGCATTTTTGTTATAATAGTCAATCACATTCTGTTCGTTATCAATTCCTTTTTCTTTGGCTTCAAGATAGAATATTTCTTCTATTCCATAATCTTTTAAATACTTTTGTTTTAGTTCAACAGTGTATCCCCCTCTGGGACGATACATTTCTGGTATTAATTCAAGTAGCTTATCAAGCTTTTGTTCTGTTATTTCTCCACCATCCCATTCAACCAATATGGCTGATTTGTCAGTGGTTTTCTCTCTGGGTAGACATCCAAGAATAATACAGGATACTAATAATGCTATGATTGTTCTTATAAGAATTTTTTTACTTATCATGATTTTTACTCCTTAAGCAATTTTTTTTTCAGATATTTTTCATTATTATTTTTCTTGTCAAGAATTGCAAAATTTTTTTAAGATGCCGTACTCAAAATTATTTGGGATATACCTTCCAATGTATAAGTTTAACTTGTACAAAAAAAATAGGCTCTCTTTCAAAAACTATCGGTTTTGGACAGTCTCCCGACATATCGGGAGCATAGACAGGCGCCCAGATGTAAACGGTGTCAGAGCCTTTTTTGGCACAGGATTTGAACCTGTGACTTCTACGATTTGCCCCGCCCGTTCTCCGTAGTCCCGATATAATCGGGACGAAGGGTGAATTAGATTATATGGTGGGTGATACTGGATTTGAACCAGTGACTTCTACGACTTGCCCCGTTAGATTTTTCTAGTGGGTGGTACAGGATTTGAACCTGTGACCCCTGCGATGTGAGCGCAGTACTCTACCGCTGAGCTAACCACCCATACTATCTAACGGGGTGAATGAACGTAGCGCTCTAACCAGCTGAGCCAATCACCCGAAAATCATTCATTTTTTCTGTGATTTGAAAAACATTACATAGAAAAGACGAGTTGAGACCAAAATGAGAGCAATAATTAGCCAGATATAATTTATCTTCGTAATTGCAGGAATCAATTTTATCAATATTATCATAACAATCATAGCAGCCAATTGAGCTAATTTTAAGTCCACTAAGGTGAAGAACTTGATTCTCTTATTAAAATATTGTAAGATATTAGCCATTTTGTTCCTTTCTTTATTTTTGTAAAGCGGACTGTGCTGCAGCCAATCTTGCAATCGGCACACGATACGGAGAGCAACTTACATAATCAAGTCCAACTTTATGACAAAAATCAATAGAACTTGGTTCACCACCGTGTTCTCCGCAGATTCCTATAACCAATTTTGGATTGGCTTTTCTTCCTTTTTCAACTGCGATTTGAACTAGCTGCCCGATTCCATTTTTATCCAGCACTTGAAATGGGTCGCGTTCATAGATGCCTTTTTCAACATATTCTTTAAGGAATCTTCCCGAGTCATCACGAGAAAATCCGCATCCCATCTGCGTTAAGTCGTTTGTGCCGAATGAGAAGAATTCTGCGGATTTTGCAATTTCATCTGCAACCAAGCACGCTCTTGGAACTTCTATCATTGTGCCGACAGTATAATGGAGTTCAGTTTGTGATTTTTTGATAATTTCATCTGCAATTTCTCTTGTGTTTTTCTCAAGAATTGTAAATTCTTTTGCATTTCCAACAAGAGGAATCATAATCTCTGGTCTTGCATCAATTCCCTTTTTCTTCAGATAGCAGGCAGATTCAATAATTGCCTCTACTTGCATTTGATAAATATCTGGGAAAGTTATACCAAGCCGACAGCCACGATGACCAAGCATAGGATTGAACTCGTGAAGTTGACTGATTTTGGTTTTAATGCTTTGAGCAGTTTTCCCGAATTTTTTTGCAAGTTTAGTGATTTCACTATCGTCATCCTTATTGGGAAGAAATTCGTGAAGAGGTGGGTCAAGCAAGCGGATAGTAACAGGCAATCCTTCCATTGCTTCCAAAATGCCCTTAAAGTCCTTTATCTGCATTTTTTTCAGTTCAGATAGAGGAAATTCCCTTTCTTCTGGATTTTCTGCAAGAATAGTTCCACGCACATAGTCAATACGGTCTCCGCCAAAAAACATGTGTTCTGTCCGACAAAGTCCAATTCCAGTTGCACCGAATTTTCTGGATATACTTGCATCCTTTGGAGTATCAGCGTTAGCATGAACTCCCAATCTACTTACTTCGTCAGCCCATTTCATAAGTTCAGAGAAATCGCCGGATAATTCAGGGGGTATAGTTCCTACTTTCCCTTTGATAACCTCGCCAGTGCTGCCATCAAGAGAGATGAAATCTCCTTCTTGAATTTTTTGATCTTGAACTGTGAAATATCGTTCTTTCAGATTGATATCCAAATCTCCGCATCCCGCTATACAGCATTTTCCCATTCCGCGCGCTACAACAGCAGCGTGAGAGGTCATCCCGCCGTGAACCGTTAAAATTCCTTGTGCTGCGTCCATTCCACCAATATCTTCTGGTGAAGTTTCTGGTCTGACAAGGATGGTTTTCTCATCCTGTTCTTTCCATTTAACTGCATCTTCTGCAAAGAATACAACCTTTCCAACTGCAGCACCAGGTGAAGCAGGCAAGCCCTTTGCAAGCAATCTGCCATCTGTAAATACCTTTTTCTTTTCTGCCGGGTTGAAACTTGGATGAAGCAATTGGTCTAAATGTTCAGATTGAATTCGGGATAATGCTGTTTTTTTAGAAATCATTCCTTTTTTAGTCATTTCTACTGCAATTTTCACTGCGGCTTTGGCTGTTCGCTTTCCAGTTCTTGTCTGCAAGAGAAATAATTTTCCATTCTGAATCGTGAATTCAATATCCTGCATATCTTTGTAGTGATTTTCCAATTTCTTCTGAATTCCAAAAAGAGTTTCATATATTTCTGGCATCAATTCTTCAAGAGACGGGTATTTTTTCTTTCTTACATCCTCAGGAATATTATTATCCTTTGCCCAATCAATGGAACTTTGTTTTGTAATTTCCTGCGGTGTTCTGATTCCAGCCACAACATCCTCGCCTTGAGCATTGACAAGGAATTCACCGAAAAATCTATCTTCACCAATTGCAGGGTCTCTTGTAAAAGCAACACCAGTAGCACAATCATCACCCATATTTCCAAAAACCATTGCTTGAACATTTATAGCGGTGCCAAGAAGTCCTTTTATATTATTTAATTCCCGATATTTGATAGCACGCTTATTATTCCAAGATTTGAAAACCGCTTCCATTGCTAGCCAGAGTTGTTTTTGGGGGTCTTGTGGAAATTCATTCCCAATTTCATTATGATATAATTTCTTGAATTTTTCAACGATATTTTTCAAATCTTCAGCTGTTAGTTCTGTATCCAAAGAAATATTTTTATTCAATTTCTCTTGTGAAAGTATCTGCTCAAATTTTTCAGAATCAATTCCAAATACCACATTTCCAAACATCTGAATCAGTCGCCGATAAGCATCCCAGACAAAGCGAGGATTCTTTGTGAGAGAAATAAATCCTTCAGCAACTTTATCATTCAATCCAAGATTAAGAACAGTATCCATCATTCCAGGCATTGATACAGCAGCACCAGAACGCACTGAAAGGAGCAATGGTTTTTGAGGGTTTCCAAACTTTTGTCCAAGATTTTCTTCTAACTTATCTAAATTTTTGCTAATTTCTCCCATAAGCTCGTCTGGATAAGTGTATTCGTGTTTACTGTAATAATCGCAAACTTCTGTTGCAATAGTAAAACCCGGGGGAACAGGAATTCCTATATTTATCATTTCTGCGAGATTTGCACCTTTGCCACCCAATATCTCTTTCATTGTGCGGTCACCATCTGCTTTTGAGTCACCAAAGAAATACACATACTTTTTCATCTTTCTCCTTTTCTGTATAATTTGTTTTTTCTGATATAATTTTCAACAACTTTTGGCACAAAACCGTCAATTGACAAATTTTTGGCAAGATTATTCCTTATCATACTTGAAGAAATATCAATTTTGGGCATATTCAAGAATTGCAACTTGTCAAAATAATTAAGATACTTAAAAAATTTTCTGGATTCTACATTTCGGCTTAGAACCACAAATCTTGCATAATGAAAAAGTTCTTTGTAATTATGCCAAGTTTGAATTTCCGAGACATTATCCTCGCCAATAAAGAAAAAAATCTCATCATTTGGATAGAGTTTTTTGGTTTTTTTGAGAGTATTTAATGTATATGTTGGACTTGAACTTGATTTTTCAATATCTGAAATTCTAGAATTTTTGTGTCCTTTTATTGCCAATTTTACCATATCAAATCGATGTTGATAATCTGCAAAAACGCTTTTATGGGGAGGATTTCCTGCTGGAATAAAAAGAATAAAATCAAGGTTTAATTCTTTTTGACAGAATTCAGCAATCTTGAGATGTCCCAAATGGATAGGGTCAAAACTCCCACCTAAAATTCCAAATCGCATATTTTACTTTTCGAGAAATTGTCTAACTTTCTCTATTTCTAAATTGTCTGGATATTTCTGCTTAAAAGTTTGATAGACCTTTTCTAAGGCAGATTTGTCATCTTTTTTATGATAGATTTTTGCAGCAAGAATTAGTGCTTTTTTGTCAATTTCTCCAATTATGTTTTCGTCAAATATCTCGTTCAGGTACATAACAGAAGCATTATAATATCCCATTTTATAGTAAATGTAGGCGTTGTTATATTTTTTAGTTAGGAATTTATTTGTACATTTTGCTAAAATATTTTCAACATCTTGTATCTTTTCAGAATTTGGATATTTATCAAGAAACAACTTAAATTGTTCAATAGCATTATAAGTCTCTTCTTGTTCATAATATGAAGGTAGTGAGAGTTTATACCAACAAACACCAATATTAAAATCAGCATTTTCTGAATATTGTGAAAATGGGAATAAACGAAGTAACTCCTCATATTCAAATATAGCATCTTCATAAAGTTTTAGGTTATAGTAACAATTTGCTAATTGATATTGTGCTTTTTCAATAAGTGTATCACCTTTACTTTCAAAAGTGATTATTTCATAAGTTTCTTGTGCTTTATGAAAATTTTTTTTTGAATACAATTTATCTGCTATCTTTATCTTTTGCTGTGCACTCATTCCATCAATTGTGAGCTTATGAGCACAGCTAATAATTAGTAGTAATATTAAAATTAGTAATTTTTTCATTATAAATTCTTAGTGACAATTAATGATTGCTATCGGTTTTCAATAATAATTATTTTTTCTTTAACCAGTTTTATCCTTTCATAATTTGGATATTGTTTCTGAATTTCTCGAAGTTGAGCCAATGCTCCTTCATATTCTTTCATATCAGCCAGACAAAGAGCTATTTTGAATTTAGCATCAATAACTTGTTCTGAGTTAGGATAATTATTTACTACTTTATCAAAATGCTGAATTGCAGTTTCAAATTGCTCTAAAGAGTAATAACATTCACCAATCCAGTATTGAGAATTTGGAGCCAAAGAGTTGTCAGGATAATCTTTTACAATTTGAGAAAATTTTGTAATACTATTTTGATACTTACCATCAATAAAAAAATCTCTTGCATCCTGGTATAATCGCTCAGGGGATAACTCTTGAAGAGTAGAATATTGTGCGATATCTGTAGAATCCTTATTTTGTAATTCTGTTAGAATTTGTTCCTGAGCTTTTATTTCTTGGTTGATATTATTTATTTTTGACTCTAATAGTAAAATTTTGGATTGTAAAATTTCAATAGCGAGCAATTTATCGTTAATAATATTTATTTTTTCGTCATATTCTGATTTTATTTCTTTCATTGTATTAGAATTACCTTTTGAGACCGCAGAGAGAGAATCGATTTTTAGTTCATTATTTTCTACAGATGAACACAGTTTTTGATATTTATTAACCTGTGAACACTGTACAAGAATAATAGAGAAAATAGATAGTATGACACTCAATATTTTCATATGAAAATCCTTTTTTTGCCACGAACCACACGAACTAACACGAACAATATTTTATTCATAAAATTA
>JACNFI010000014.1 GCA_014384665.1 Candidatus Cloacimonadota bacterium | reverse complement strand
ATTATACGATGGAAAATTTGTCCAAGAAGATAAAATTACTTATATGCCTATTTGGCTTTTTTAATTGAATAATGAAATATTTTTATTTAAATTTGGAGAAAGGATGAAAAACAAAATAATATCCTTAATTGACAAATAATTATTACAAAAAAAGAAATTTAACTAAAGGTAAAATTTTCAAAGATAGATGGATCCTATGGATTTATTAGTATAGTTATAGAAAACTAATGAAAGTAAAAATATTAAAAATCGTATTTCTCTCTACTCATCTGCGAAAAACTGACATTCCGAAATTTCGTGGTTTTTCATTGAAATGTACCATATAGTAACAAAAGAGGAAATTTATGCTTGATATAACAACACTTGAAAACTGGCTTTGGGATGCAGCCTGTAAAATTAGAGGACCGGTTGATGCCCCAAAATACAAAGATTACATATTACCACTAATTTTTATAAAAAGATTGTCAGATGTATTTGAAGATGAACTGAAAACTCTAGAAAAGAAATTTGGTTCTCTTGATACAGTTGAAGAACTAATAAAACTCGATCATACCTATGTGAGGATATATATACCCAATGAAGCCAGGTGGAAAGAAATTGCAAAACAAACAATTAATATAGGTGAGTATATAACCGATGCAGTTCGCTCTATTACAAGAGAAAATGCCACATTGCAGGGAGTTATTGATACAACAGATTTTAATGCTATTGTTTCCGGACAGCGTATTATTAGTGATGAGATTTTAAAAACTTTAATAAATGTCCTTAATAGACATCGTTTAGGAATTAATGATGTAGAACCTGATATTTTAGGGCGTGCCTATGAATATCTTCTGCGTAAATTTGCTGAAGGTTCTGGTTCAAGCGCAGGAGAATTCTATACTCCCAGAGAAGTTGCAATACTAATGGCTCATATCATTGATCCACAACCAGGTGATACTATTTATGACCCTTGCTGTGGTTCTGCAGGACTTCTAATTAAATGCAATCTGCGTTTTAAGGAAAAATATCATAATGAAGAATCATTAAAAGAAACTCACCACTTTGGACAAGAAATTCTTCCATCAACCTTTGCTATGGCAAAAATGAATGTATTTATTCACGATATGGAAGCAATAATTAAACTGGGTGATTCAATGAACCGACCTGCCTTCACTGATGAATCGGGCAATTTGTCTAAATTTGACCTTATAGTAGCAAATCCAATGTGGAATCAAGATTTTAATCAAAGTACTTATGAAAATGATGCTTATAATAGGTTTGGCTATGGCTATCCTCCTTCAAGTTCAGCAGATTGGGGTTGGATTCAACATATGTTTAAATCATTAAATAAAAATGGAAGACTGGCAGTTGTTATTGATACTGGATCAGTTTCTCGTGGTTCTGGAAATGTCGGTTCTAATCGTGAAAGAGACATAAGGAAATCATTTGTTGAGAATGATTTGGTTGAAGCAGTTCTTTTAATGCCTGAAAATCTGTTCTATAACACAACAGCACCAGGAATTATTATTATTATCAATAAAGAAAAAAAATGCAAAGATAAAATCTTATTGATAAATGCTTCAAAGCTTTTTGAGAAAGGCAGACCTAAAAACTTATTACCAGATGCTTCAATTGAGAAAATTGTAGAAATTTATCAGAATTGGAAAGAGGAAGAAAGTATTAGTAAAATAATAAATAAAGAAGAAACTGTAAAGAATGATTATAATTTAAGTCCTTCCAGATATGTTTCACAAAATGGTGAAGATGATACCATCCCTTTAGATGAAGCTGTTGTTTTGGTAAAAGAAGCAGAAGAAGATAGACAACAAGCAGATGAAAAATTACAGGAAGTTTTGGAACAATTGGGGTTTGAATAAAATGCAACAAGAACTTAAGACTGAGCAGAAAGAAGAATACAAAGAGACTGAATTGGGTTTGTTGCCAGAAAGTTGGATTGTTGAGAATTTTACGCAATGTATTAATAAGAAACGGATTAAATTAGGAAAAGTTAAGAAACAAGAATATCAAGAAATAGGCAAATTTCCAATTGTTGATCAAGGACAGAAACTTATTGCTGGATATTGTGATAACGAAGAAGATGTTTATAAAGGTGAATTACCAATAATCATTTTTGGGGATCATACAAGAATTATAAAGTTTATTGATTTTTCATTTGTATGTGGAGCAGATGGAACAAAAGTTATTGTACCGGATTTATCAAAATTAAGTACTTCCTTTTTTTATTATGCTCTTTCAAATATTGAAATTCCAAGCAGAGGATACAACAGGCATTATTCTCTGTTGAAAGAGAAAAAAATCCCTCTCCCACCATTACCAGAACAGAAAAAAATAGCTTTTATTCTTTCAACAATTCAGGATGCAATAGAAAAAACTGAAAATGTGATCAATTCATTTAAAGAATTAAAAAAATCAATGATGAAGCACCTTTTTACTTATGGACCGGTTTCTCTTGAACAAGCTGAAAAAACTAAGCTGAAAAAGACAGAAATTGGGTATATGCCTAAAGAATGGGATATTAAGAATTTTGAGAAATGTATTAATAAAAAAATAATTAAAGTTGGAAAAATTAAACAACAAGAATATAAAGGAGTAGGAAAATATCCAATAGTTGATCAGGGACAAAACCTTATTGCAGGCTACTGGGATAATGAAAAGGATGTCTATCAAGGTGATTTGCCGATTATTATATTCGGGGATCATACAAGAATAGTAAAATTTATTGATTTTCCGTTTGTTTGTGGTGCAGATGGAACAAAAATAATAGTTCCTAATTTAGAAGTTATTGATTCAAAATTCTTTCATTATGCTTTAAAAAATACAGAAATACCAAGCAGAGGATATAATAGACATTATTCTTTACTAAAAGAAAAAAGACTACCAATTCCATCAATTTCTGTTCAAAAAGAAATCGCTTCAATCATTTATTCAATTGATGAAAAAAAAGAAAAAGAGGAAAATAAAAAGAATGCATTGGAAGAATTATTTAAATCAATGCTTCATAATCTTATGACTGCAAAAATTAGAGTTAATCATCTTAATTTTGAGGAGCAATGATGATCAATAAACCTTTAGATGAAATTAATGAAAAAATTTTACAATCTCTTAAAGAAAATGAAATACCTGAAAGCAAAACTATTGAATACAAGAAAGAAATTAATTTAAAGCTAAAAGAGGAAAAGAAAGAATTTTTAGCTGATGTTTCCTCTTTTGCTAATACTATGGGTGGTGATTTAATAATTGGAATTGAAGAAGATAAAGGAATTCCAATAAAGATTGACGGTATAAAGATAAATAATATAGATAATTACAAAAATCGTTTAGAGTCAATAATCAGAGATTCAATAATTCCAAGAATAACTTCTGCTAATATTAAAGAAGTTAAAATTTCAAATGGTAATTATGTTATAATTATTAGAATTAACAAAAGTTGGTTAGCACCTCATCAAGTTGTACATGATGGTCTTTTGTATTCAAGAGAAAATAGCGGGAGATTTTATAAAAGACATACAGGAGGTAAACACCCTATGGATGTATATGAATTAAAGGATGCTTTTTTACTATCAGAAACAATCTATGATAAAATTAGAACTTTTAAAGAGAAAAGGATTGATAAGATTTTAAAATGTGATACTCCAACTCCTATAGAGAAAAAACACTATATTGTATTACACATCATTCCAATAAGTAGTTTTTATCAATATAATTTTTATCATTTAGATATACAAAAATGTTATAATTCAAGGGAGTATTTTTTACCTATATATTTTACAACATCAGAAAATGTTAACCAGTATGATTCAGTACAACGTAAATATAATTTTGATGGTTTTGTTAAATATTTTGTAGATTATAAGGATTATATTCAAGTGTTTAGGAATGGTATTATTGAAGCTGTAGAAAATCGATTCTTTGATAATTATAATGAACGTTTTCATATAACTTATTTCGAAGAACTTATTATAAAAGCAATTTCAAAGTATTTTGAAAATTATAAAAATATAAGTATTGAACCACCTTTTGCAATATATATTAGTATTTTTGGTTTGAAGGAATATCCAATAAAAACAAGTAGAATAAAAAACTGGCGATATGGTGAAGAATTTAAAACAGAGAATGAGAATTTAATATTACCAGAAATAATAATTAATAATTTTGAAATCAACATAGAAAGCATTTTGAAGGATTATTTTGATATGATTTGGAATGCATATGGTATTCCAGAATCACTAAACTATGAAAATGGTAATTGGCAAAGCAAATTTTAGTAAACAATGGATATTGTTCAAAAATTAATTATGCAAACTTATTTAGGAAATGAAAAGAAAGCAGTCCAAAATCCATTAATTGAATATGTAAAGGATACAAAAGAAAATTACTTTACATCTGAAGGAAAAAATTTTCTTTTCACACTTGGATGGGAATATATAAAGCCATCAGAATCGCTTGGATTACGAGGTGGTGAAACAGGTTATTTTTATAATGAATTACTAATCAACCAGTTAGTCAAACTCAACTCTGGATTTATGGACAGAACATTAGCAGAGGAAGTGATAAAAAAGCTAAAACGGGTTCATCCGAATATACAGGGTAATCATGAAATCTGGCAATGGATAAAAGGTTTAAAAACAGTTTATGTGCCACATGAGAAACGGGAACACAATGTAACTCTTATTGATTCAGTAAATATTTTGCGTAATACCTTTCATGTAACAGATGAATTCAGCTTTACTAATGGGACTCATACAATCCGTTTTGATATTGTTTTTTTAATTAATGGGATACCTCTTTTATTTGTTGAAACAAAATCTGCTACTAAGGTTGAAGGGATAAAAGAAGCACTAAGACAAGTAAAACGTTATCATCGGGAATGTCCCGAAGTGTTGTCACAATTCCAGATATATAATGTAACGCATATTCTTAAATATTTATATAGTGTAACATGGAATTTATCGAGCAAATGGCTTTTTGACTGGAAGAACGAAATAAAAGGCGAATATGAATTACTTGTAAAATCATTCTTTGATAAAAAACGAGTTATCAAGCTTCTGACTGATTATATACTTTTTACTAAAAAGGATGGGGAACTTCAAAAAATTGTTCTGCGTCCACATCAAATACGGGCAGTTGAAAAATGTGTTGTGCGTTCACAAGATGAGAAGAAACCACGTGGATTGATATGGCATACTCAAGGTTCAGGAAAAACATACACAATGATTGTTACAGCGAAAAAATTACTAACAAATCCCCTTTTTGAAAATCCAACTATTCTAATGTTAGTTGATAGAAATGAATTGGAGACACAACTTTTCGGTAACCTTTCATCAGCAGGTTTTGAGGAGGTAAAAGTAACAACAAGTAAAAGAAATTTAAGGGACTTATTACATCATGATTATCGTGGTCTAATTGTTACTATGATTCATAAATTTGATAATATGCCTGAAAATATTAATACTCGGAAAAATATTTTCATACTTGTTGACGAAGCACATAGAACAACAGGTGGCAAACTCGGAAATTATCTTACTGGTGCACTTCCCAATGCAACTATGATAGGATTTACTGGCACACCAATTGATAAAACCAGTTACGGAAAAGGGACATTCATCACATTTGGTAAATACGACCCTCCGAAAGGATACATTGATAAATATAATATATCTGAATCCATTGAAGATGGTACAACAATACCTTTGAATTACACTATTGCACCTAATCAATTACTTGTTGATAAGGTTACTTTAAATAAAGAATTTTTAGACTTGGTAACTGCAGAGGGTATGAGTGATATTGAGAAATTGAATAAAGTTCTGGAGAAAGCTGTAAATTTAAGAACCATAATGAAGAAACCCGAAAGGATGCAAAAAATTGCTGAATTTGTTGTTGAACATTTTAAAAGTAATGTTGAGCCCCTAGGATATAAAGCTTTTCTTGTAACAGTTGATCGTGAAGCTTGTGCAAAATATAAAAGAGAATTGGACAAATTATTACCTACTGATTACTCTAAAGTAGTTTACAGTTCTGGATATAATGATGATGAATTACTTTCAAAATATCATTTATCTACAACTCATGAAAAGCAAATCCGAAAAGATTTCATTAGAGAAGAAACTTTACCCAAAATATTAATTGTTACAGAAAAATTGCTTACAGGCTTTGATGCACCTATTTTATACTGTATATATTTAGATAAGCCTATGCGGGACCATGTATTACTCCAAGCAATTGCTCGTGTAAATCGACCTTATGAAGATAAAAAAGGAAGAGATAAACCCTCTGGTTTTGTTCTGGATTTTGTTGGCATTTTTGATAATCTTGAAAAAGCATTAGCTTTTGATTCAACAGATATTAGTGGTGTGATAAATGACATAAAGCTTCTCAAAAACCGCTTCTGTGAAATTATTATAATCGCAAAGGAAAAGTATTTCTCATTATTTAAAGGTTTATCTCGTGATAAGGCTGTTGATGCTATTTTTGAATATTTCCAGGATGAAGAAACAAGAAAGGAATATTACATATTTTTCAAGGAAATTTCAGATATTTATGATATTCTTTCCCCTGATTCTTTTTTACGTCCCTATATCAATGATATGGAATTGCTTTTAAGAATTTATAAAATTGCTCGTCAATGGGATATGGATATTGTTGATATTGATGACGAATTCTCATCTAAAACTGTTGAACTAATTCATAAACACACATATGTTGGGCGTTCCATTGAGCTTATTGAGGAAATTTATACAATTGATGAAAACACACTAAAAAAAATTGAAGAAAGCCATTTAACAGATAAGGAAAAAGTTTTCAATCTAATCCGCAGCCTTCAAAATACTATTGAAGTAGAAAAAGGGAATATTCCTGTATTAATATCAATTGGTGAAAAAGCTGAAGAAATAATAGAGCGTTATAAAAACAGGCAATTATCAACTCTACAAACTTTGGAAAATCTGAAAAATATTGTTATTGAAATACAAAATGCTCGTAAAGAACGGACTCAACATATAGATATGACAGATGATACATTTACATTATATTGGATTCTTAAAGATACATCTATCAAAGATCCGCGGAACAAAGCAATTGAATTTTATAACGAAACACTAAAGCATTATCAACATTGGCGAAGTAGTGAGAAACAAGAACGAGAGATTAAACAAAATCTTTTTAGTATGTTTATTAAATCTGGAATGCAAAATATTACTAAAATAAAAAATACAGTAGATAAAATAATTAAGGTTTTTAAGAGTTAAATATATATGGAATTTACTTTTATTATTTTAGTATGAAAAAGGATAAGTTTATTTCATTAGTTTCAAAATGGGCTAAAAAAATTGATGTGGTTTATAAAGAGATTCATCTTCGTAAAATGAAACGGAAATGGGCAAGCTGTTCAACCAGAGGTAGATTAACTTTTGATCCTGAACTTCTCAACCAATCAAATCAATTTATTACAGAATCTATCGTTCACGAACTATTACATTTTAAATATCCTAACCATGGACGGATGTTTAAGTTGATGATGAAAACATATCTAAAAAACTATTAACAAATCATAAATGATAATAAATTATAATTATCTAAGGATTGATGTTTCATATTTAATTTCCCTATGCCACTAAAACAAGGACTGAAACCTATATTAGTGTTATGATTGAAAAATTATCCTGCCAAGTATGTACAGCAATACTGATAGAAAGAGAAATTAATGGAATCACAGTTTATGAATGCCCTATTTGCAAGCAATTGCATAACAGCGATGGTCAAATGATCGAATATGATTATTTGTATTCAGAGAACTAGGTTAAAGGCTGATTCGGAAATACTGGATTCCCGATTAGGTCGGTAATGACATCGGTTTATTAAATTGAGGAA
>JACNFI010000013.1:3953-8042 GCA_014384665.1 Candidatus Cloacimonadota bacterium | reverse complement strand
ATCAAAATGAATTATAGGGGGTAAAGTGTCATTTGTACATTTACACAACCACACCCAGTACAGTCTTCTTGATGGAGCAAGCCGGGTTACAGATATTATAAAACAAGCACATAAGATGGGTATGCCAGCCGTTGCTATGACGGACCATGGAAATATTTATGGAGCTATTGATTTCTATGAACAAGCAGTAAATAAGGGTTTGAAACCAATAATAGGAACGGAAATATATATAATCAACGGAAGCATCTATTCTTCAAAAGATAAAAAGAATCAGAGATTTCATCTTACATTGCTCGCCAAGAATAATACAGGATATAAGAATTTAGTAAAACTTACAAGTATTGCTTTTCTTGATGGGTTTTATTATAAGCCCAGATTAGATAAACAATTATTAAAACAATATTCAGAAGGTCTTATCGCATTAAGTGGTTGTATGAAAGGTGAAGTCGCACAACTTATTATGTCTGGAAAACACAAAAAAGCATTGAAAACCGTTCAATCATATCAAGAAATTTTCGGTAAAGAAGATTTTTATCTGGAAATAATGCGACTTGGTTTAGAAAAAGAAGAAGAGCTTATAAATGGTTTGAAGAAACTATCCGAAGAAACTGATGCTAAACTCGTTGCAACAAATGACAACCATTATATGAATAAATCGGATACAAAGGCGCATGATATATTATTGTGTATTCAAACTGGTAAATTGCTTGGTGATAAAAACAGAATGAGATTTAATACAGACCAAATCTACTTCAAATCACCAAAAGAAATGAGTGATTTATTTAACGACATTCCAGAAGCGGTAGATAATACTATTAAAATTGCTGAAAAGTGTACTCTAAATTTATCTTTTGATACATTTTTACTTCCTAAAGTGTCTATTCCCGCTGACTCTAAACAGAATAGTATGGATGAGTATTTAAGAAAAATCGCTTATGAATCAATAGAAAACAAATATGATACAACAACAGATGAGATAAAAGAGCGTCTGGAATATGAATTAGATGTTATTAAACAAATGGGATTTGCTGGTTATTTTTTAATTACCCGAGACATCGTAAGTTCTGCACGAAAAATGGGAATAATGGTTGGTCCAGGGAGAGGTTCTGCGGCTGGAAGTATCGTGGCTTATCTTACTGATATTACTCGTATTGACCCCTTAAAATATAATCTTATCTTCGAGCGATTTCTAAATCCTGCAAGGATTAGTATGCCTGATATTGATATTGATTTTTCCGCTGAAAAACGAAATAAAGTAATAGATTACATTGTAGATAAATATGGTAGAAATAATGTCAGTCAGATAATCACATTTGGAAGTCTTGGTGCCAAAATGGTTGTAAGAGATGTTGGAAGAGTGATGGGACTGCCTCTCAATGAGGTTGATGCAATTGCAAAAAAGATACCATATAGAATTGGCATTACCATTAAAGAAGCTATAGAAGAAAATCCTAAGTTAAAAGATTTGATAAAAAGAAAAAAAGAATATAAAAAACTAATAGAATATTCTATGACATTGGAAGGATTACCAAGACACGCTGGTGTTCATGCCGCAGGTGTTGTGATTGCACCAGATGAATTAACGAATTATGTCCCTCTTGCAAAGACAGTAAAAGAGAGTTGTGTAGTTACCCAATATGAAGGTAAATGGTTGGACACAATCAAACTTTTAAAATTGGATTGCTTGGGTCTAAAAAATCTCACTGTTATTGAAAAAACACTTGAACTAATTAAAGCAAACTATGGTAAGAGTATTGATATTGATACTATTGATTTAAATGATATAGATACATATAAAATGCTGTGTAATGGTGATACAGACGGAGTATTTCAATTTGAAGGTTCCGGAATGCGGGATGTTATTATGCAAATCAAGCCAACTTGTATAGAAGACCTTGCAGTTTGTACAGCCCTATACCGTCCAGGTACATTAGGCAGCGGTATGGACAAAGTATATATCAGAAGAAAAAATAATGAAGAAAAAGTGCGTTATATTCATCCTTTAATTGAAGAAATCCTCAGACCAACTTATGGAGTTATTGTATATCAAGAACAAGTTATGCAGATAGCACATAAACTTGCTGGTTTCTCTCTGAGTGAAGCGGATATTCTGCGTAAAGCAATGGCAAAAAAACAAAAACGGGTAATGAATAAACTTAAGCCGAAATTTATTGAAGGTGCTATTAAGAATGATGTAACTCAAGAGGATGCAATTGAAATTTTTAAACTAATTGAAAAATTCGCTCAATACGGTTTTAATAAATCTCACAGTGTTGCATATAGTATTATCTCATACCAGACAGCTTATCTAAAAGCAAATTATCCAGCAGAATTTATGGCAGCACTTATGACCGTTGAGCCTGATAATAATAAAATTGCAAGATTCATAGACGATTGCCATAGAATGAATATTGATGTTTTACCACCAGATGTAAACACAAGCTATTCAGATTTTACTGTAAAAAATGGTAAGATTATTTTTGGCTTAAAAGCAATAAAAAATGTTGGTGTAAATTCTATTAAGGCCATTGTGGAAGGTAGAAAGAAACATAAGCACTTTGGCAATATTTTTGAGTTATGCGAAAAGATTAATATCAACGATATAAATAAAACAGTATTGGAGAGTTTAATTGGAGCTGGAGCAATGGATGGTTTGGAAGGAAATAGAGCACAGCAGTATGCTGTAATTGAATCTGCATTAACTTTTGGTGCTCAGAAAATGAGTGAAAAACTCAAAGGTCAGGGAACACTTTTCCAAAATATTCAAATAGATAAAAAATATATGTATCCCAAAATGCCAGATATACAGGATTGGAGTAAAAGTAATAAATTAGAAAAAGAGAAGGAACTTCTGGGATTTTATACTTCCGGACATCCACTTGATGAACTTAGTTTTGAAATCAATTTTCTATCAAATTTTAATTTGCAGGATTATAAGGATATGAATACTTTTACAAATCTTAATACATTGAACGGAAAACAATTAAGAATATTTGCTCTTTTAAATAATATATCAGTAAAAAAAGATAGAAAAAATAATCAAATGGCTTTCCTTAAATGTGAAGATTTATATGATAAGTTTGAAGTAATCTTGTTCGCTTCTCTCTACACCAAATACAGTAAAATGCTTAAGGAAGGCAACATTTTTTATATTATTGGACATATCTCTGATAGGGAATTTCAACACAATGTTAAATTGCGACTTGTGGCACAGGAGATAATTCCATTGGAAGAATTATCTGCCAAATTATCCGGCGATGTGTTTCTTGATATTTCTGAAGAAAATCTGGATAAAATCAATATGAAGTCATTGATTAAAGACCATCTTTCCGAAGAAACTGGCAATTTCATAATCCATTTTCAAGTTAAGACCAAACTCTTTGGAACTCTTGATATTGTATCACAGAAATATAAGGTCTTTCCAGGTGAAAAATTATACAATTTTTTCAAAAACGAAAATTCCCCTTTTGAAAATATAAAAGTGACTTTTCAATGAAATTCAAGTTTATTATAATTTCTCTTTTTCTGCTAATATCAGCGCAAACAGTTTGTGCAGACCTGACTGTATTCTTTGATTGCAACCGATTTCTAACAGAAAATAATAATACTATTTTTGAGATTACTTATAAGATATTCCATAAGGATTTGCAGTTTGAGTATTTTGAAGACAAACTTTCTGCTCAAATTGGAGTTCAATGCTTTATTTTTGATAAACAAGGCAAAAAGTTGTATAATAAATTTTATTCTCCAATGATTTCTGCAAGTCCGGGCAAAACCACAATTGAATCAGAGGGATTTTTTATTGATAAAATAATCGCAGAAGTAACGCCAGGAACTTACCAATTTGATATAGAAATTATGGATAGATTAAGCGGTAAAAAAATCGTATGGAACAAAATATTAGAAACACTTGATACTGATGAACTAAGCATCAGTGACCTTGAAATAAATTCATTTTTCAAATCTGACACAACCAAGAGTTTTACAAATTTCAAACGAGATAATTTCATATTTCTGGTGAACCCAAATCATCTCATAAATCCTGAAGAGTCACTCGGCTTTGCATACTATTTTGAGGTATATTTCCCA
>JACNFI010000013.1:0-3576 GCA_014384665.1 Candidatus Cloacimonadota bacterium | reverse complement strand
TTTCAAAAAATGATTCCTTATGTTATCAAACTTCCGAAGAATTTATCAACAATAAAAACGAAAAAATCTTTTATGACACAATTTCTGTTCTTGATTGGAAGCCAGGAACCTATAAAATGATTGTGAAAATTAAGGATTTAAAAGGAAATACTGTTGATTCTACTAATGAAATGCTGTTTATACAGAAGCCAGAAAAAGTAATCACAGATGCAGATATAGAAGCAGAATTCAAGTATGTAAAATATCTTTTGACTTCTTATGAAAAGAGGATTTTTCAGGACTTAAACAACAGGGCGAAATTGGATTTCATAAAAAGATTCTGGTGTCAAAATGACCCCAATCCTATTTCTGAAAAGAATGAATTTAAAGAAGAGATTGTAAAACGCACTAATTATGCTGATAAGCATTTTTCTCATTTTGAAGATGGATGGAAGACCGATAGAGGTAGGATATATATTCGTCAGGGTCAGGCCGAAGAAGTAATTGATAGAGTATGTGAATATAGAGCAAAGCCATATATTATCTGGAAATATTATTATGGATATTCTGGTGGGAAAAAAGTGTATATTTTCGTAGATTTTACAGGACAGGGAAATTATAAATTGGTTTATAGAGAAAATGACGAAAAAGAATGCACTGACCCTAATTGGATGGATTATCTCGGTCCGTATTTTGATGTTTGTGAGTTGGAATAGGGATTTCCTATAATCTGCGACAAAGTTTAGAGAGAAGTGCCTAAAAACGCATTTTTTATATGCTCAAACTTGTAATCATTATTTTTAGGAATATATTGAATGGTAATAATGTCAAATCTAACAGATAATTCAAGTTGGTGCTTTGCGAGAAAGTGATATGCGGTTTTTATGATTTTTTGCCTCTTCTTTTCTGTGACTGCTTCTAAAGGCCCTCCAAATTTGAAAGATTTCCTTGCTTTGACTTCAACAAAAATAAGTTGATTATCTTTTTTGCAAACTATGTCAATCTCACCATAAATTGAATGATAGTTTCTTTCAATGATTTGATAGTCATTATGTTCTAAAAATCTGGTTGCAAGGTCTTCACCGAATTGTGCTAATTCTTTAGCATTCATTTATGCTTATAATTTTACAATGTGGTCTAATATAGCAAGAAAAATGAAAAAAATTATTTTGCACTTATTCATTTACATATTCACCCATCTACTCATATACCCACTTACCAAATGATGTTTGTACTAATCGCTATCCCAATAAATAATCCCAATACCTTTATCTATAAGGTCTCGGAGAAGTTACATCCAAAAATTGGGCAGAAGGTTCTAATAGATTTTAATTACAGACTTCAAACTGGTATTATTATTGGATTTCCCAAAGAGATTGATTTTGAACCAGAAAAAGTAAAAGAAGTTAAAGAGATAATTGATGAGAAGCCAATTATCAATGACGAACTATTTCAACTTGCAAGGTGGATTTCTAAATACTACTTTTGTCCGATTGGCATTGTATTGAAAGCGATGCTTCCAGCTGGACTTAATGTAAATACAATTCAGAATATCACCTTAAAAAAGCAAAATTGTAGGATTCAAAAATACAAGCAAATAATTGATATCCTGAAAAAAACTCAAGCACCACTCACAATAGAAAAATTAAAACAGCACAAAATTTCAGCATTATTTAAAACTCTATTGGAGATGGAAAATAAGAGTATCATTGAAATTGAGAGAAGTTTCAAAAAAAGGATTGAGAAAAGGACGGTTAATTATTTCCGATTGGTAGAAAAAAAGACAGATGCAAAACTGACACCAAAACAAAGGCAACTTTTTGAATTTCTAAGAAAGCAGGATGAACCAATTCTGGTTTCAGAAATTGCGAATCAATTTTCCTATAGTGTGATAAATAAACTGCAAGAAAAAGGTGTTGCTAATATTTTCAAAAAAGAAGTTTATCCTGATATTTTTGAAAACATTGAAAAAATTCCGCCATCAGAATTTAAACTTACAAATGAACAAAGTGATGTCCTTGCCAAAGTAAATAAAGCAATTTCAGCCGAGAAATTCCAGACATTCCTTTTGTATGGAGTTACTTCAAGTGGGAAAACAGAGGTTTATATCCGTGCAATGAAAAGCGTGCTTGAAAAAGGCAAAACAGCAATTTTGCTTATTCCAGAAATTTCCTTAACACCTCAGACAGTTGAAAGATTTCATTCACATTTTGAAGATAAAATTGCAGTTATGCACAGCAAACTTAGTGATAGAGAGCGGCTTTATATTTGGAATGAAATATATTCAGGAAAAAGGAAAATCGTAATTGGTCCGCGAAGTGCTATCTTTGCTCCTTTGGAAAATATTGGATTAATTATCGTTGATGAAGAGCATGAAAATACATACAAACAAACTGAAAGAAATCCCCTTTATAATGGCAGAGATATGGCAGTTCTTCGCGGAAAATTGAACAATGCTGTTGTGATTTTGGGAAGTGCAACCCCATTTTTGGAATCTTATTACAATACAAAACTCAAAAAATATAAACTTCTTGAAATGGAAAAAAGGGTTATGAATCAAATTTTACCTGAATTAACAATTGTCGATATGCGTGGAGAGGAAGACCACACTGAAATTCTATCTCAACTTCTCAAGAGCAAAATTGAAGACCGCTTAAAGAAAAAAGAGCAGATAATTCTCTTTCAAAATCGGCGTGGTTATGCTTCTTATATTCAATGTATAAAATGCGGAAAGGTTTTTCGTTGCAGAAATTGCGATATTTCACTTACATATCATTCGTACAGTAATCGTATGATTTGTCACTACTGTGGATACAGCGAGATGTTGCCTAAAAAGTGTCCAGAATGCAATGGATACATATTTAATTTTGGTTCCCCTGGAACTGAAAAGATTGAAAAAAACCTGCAATTCATTTTTCCATCTGCAAAAATTGTGAGAATGGATAGTGATACAACGAAAAATAAAAGGAGTTATCAAAAAATATTTGAGAGGATGAAAAACGGCTATATTGATATTTTGCTTGGTACTCAAATGATAATAAAGGGTTTGGATTTCCCAAATGTAACTTTGGCTGGCATAATTTCAGCAGATGTAAATCTAAATTTGCCTGATTTTCGTGCAGCAGAGAGAAATTTTCAGCATATTGTTCAGGTAGCTGGACGCACAGGTAGAAGTGAGAAAAGGGGCGAGGTTATTATTCAAACATATAATCCCAAGCATTATAGCATCCAATTTGCACAAAAACAGGATTTTGTTGGCTTTACTGAATATGAGTTTGAGTTACGGGAGAAACTTCACTATCCGCCATTTACAAAATTAGTTAGGTTGCTCTTTACTTTGAATAATGAGGAAAGATTAAAGAAAGTCGTGTTTTCAATAAGGAAAGAGATAAAAAAATTTGGAAAGTCCGAGAAAATAATCATACTGGGACCTGTTATTGCTCCAATAAGCAAAATAAGGAAACAATATCGCTATCATATTGTAGTAAAAGCAAAGAATAGAAATGCAGTTATTCGCTTCGTGGACTGGTTTCAAACAAATATAAAAATACCAGGTTATTTAAAAATGCAGATTGATGTTGACCCAATCTCTTTATT
>JACNFI010000012.1 GCA_014384665.1 Candidatus Cloacimonadota bacterium | reverse complement strand
TCCATACAATTACACCAATTGCTGAACCAGTAAGTATTGATGAAGTTTTTCTGGATATCAGTGGTTGTTTACCTTTATTTAAGTCAAAGAAAGAAATTGCCCAAACCTTACAAAGAAGAGTTTGGGAGAAACAACATCTTACTGCTTCAATCGGAATTGCACCAAATAAATTGCTGGCAAAAATTGCAAGTGATTTTAAAAAACCATCCGGAATTACAATTATTCACAGAGATGATGTAAAAAAATTTTTACAAAAATTATTGGTTCATGAAGTACCTGGAATCGGAAAAAAAACTAACAAAATATTAAATAATCTCGGAATAAAATTTGTTGACGACATAAATAAATTCACTGAATCAATTCTTGTTCAAAAATTTGGAAAATATGGAAGGCATCTATTTCAGATTGGAAAAGGAATTGATGATTCATCTGTTATTCCTGTATCCAGAAAGCCAAAGCCAAAATCAATTGGAAATGAGATTACCCTTTCGGAAAGCACTCGTGATAAAGAAAAACTACGAAAAGTACTTTTGCAACTTACTCACGAAACTGCTTATCGTCTGCGAAAAAAAAATGCCGTCGCACATACCATTACATTGAAGGTTAAATATGATGATTTTTCAGTTAATACTTTTAACCATACAATTGAACAAGCAGTAAATTATGATTCTGAAATCTACAAGATAGTTATTGGCCTGTTTGATAAAATTAACCTTGGTTTTCGCAAAATAAGATTATTGGGTATTAGATTATCAAACCTGGAATTTGCAGAAGACCCTGTACAATTGACAATTTTTTCGCTTTATAAGAAAAAGTTTGCCAGTATTTCGCAAGCTGTAGATAAGTTGAAACAAAAATATGGAGAAAAAATTATAAATATTGGTCAATAGTTATGTGTTATTTGTAATTTGTTATTAGAAGGTTTAGTTGAGGAAAGTTATGAAAAAGAAAATAGAGTCCTTTGTAAATCTGGACATCTATAGATTAGCCGAGAGTTTAGGAGATAAGATTTGGGAAATTGTCAGTAAGTGGGATAGATTTGCAAAAAATACTTTAGGATACCAATTGACCAAATCTGCCGACAGCGTCGGAGCAAACATTGCAGAAGGTTCTGGGCGATTTCACTTTACTGAGCGAAAACAATTTGCAAGAATAGCCAGAGGTTTGCTCTATGAAACTTCTCATTGGCTTCGCAGAGCATATATAAGAAAAATCTTGAAAGAAGAAGAGATAAAAAAATTGAAAAAAATTATGGATGAGTTGAGACCACGATTGAACGCTTACATAAATTCTATCGGAACACAAAGTGACAAAGCAAATAGCAAATAACAAATAACCAATCACAAAAATGTTTATTGACTACGCAAGAATTAAAGTAAAAGGTGGTAAAGGCGGCAATGGCTGCTTGAGTTTTCGCCACGAAAAATATGTTCCTTATGGTGGACCAGACGGCGGTGACGGCGGAAAAGGTGGCAATGTTATAGTAATAGGTGATAAGAATCTAACCACATTGCTGAATTTCAAATATAGAAAGCATTTCCAGGGTGAGAAAGGGCAACATGGTCAGGGTTCAAATAAATCTGGCCATAATGGCAAAGACACTATTATAAAAGTTCCATTGGGAACAGAGATTTATGAACTTGATGAGAATGGAAAACGAGTTACAAAACTTACTGATATATCTGAAAATAGTGATGAGATAATATTAGCAAATGGTGGCAAAAGAGGACGAGGGAATGCAGCTTTTACTACTCCAACAAATCAAGCATCACGAAAAACTGAAGATGGCAAATTGGGGGAAGAGAAATATCTGGAATTAGTACTAAAATTAATGGCTGATGTCGGTCTTGTAGGGCTTCCTAATGCCGGCAAATCTACATTAATAAGTCATATTTCATCTGCTCATCCCAAAATAGCTGATTATGAATTTACTACTCTTGAACCCTGTCTTGGAGTCGTTGAAATAGATATAAAAAATGCATTTACTATCGCTGATATTCCGGGTATTATTCAAGATGCTCATCTTGGTAAAGGATTGGGTATCCAGTTTCTAAAACACATTGAACGAACTAAAATTCTTCTTTTCCTATTAGATATTACTTCTAATAATTTATATGAAAAATTTAAGATTTTGAAAAATGAATTACATTCTTATAATCAAGACCTTGATAGGCGAAAATTTTTAATTGTCCTTAATAAAATTGACCTGTTGTCTAAAAGTATAAAACAAGAGACAATCAATAAAATTAGAAAAAGCTTCCCTTCAAGAATTAATAAGAATATTATTAATATTTCTGCGGTTACAGGAGAAAATATCATAAAATTGAAAAATAAAATTCACAGGCTTTTACAAAATGAATAAAAAAGATTATCGTGATTGGTTAAAATTAATCTCAATAAATGGCTTGGGTACTGGAAAAATCCAAAGACTTTTAAAAATCTTTCACGCTCCACAGAAAATATTTAGAACCAATAAGCACCAATTATCTGATTTAACATTTCTTTCTGAAAATGTAATAGATGAGATTGTAAGAAACCAAGATAATGAATTTATTGAGAAACAATTGAAAATGTTAGAAATATTTAAGGTTCGTCTTATTTCTATAACTGATGAAGAATATCCTGATTTATTAAAATTTATTTATAATCCTCCAATTATTCTATACATAAAAGGTGCTATTTTACAAAAAGATTGTAATTCTCTTGCAATTGTTGGCACACGCAAACCTTCATACTACGGAAAGTTTATTGTGCAGAAGATTGGAAAAGATATTGCAAAAGCAGGATTTACAATTGTTAGCGGACTTGCTTATGGAATTGATGGATATGCACACAAAGCTGCTTTAGATGCCGGTGGAAGAACTATTGCAGTTTGTGGAACCGGTTTAGATACAATATACCCATCTGCAAATAGAAATCTTGCAAATAAAATTGTCCAGTCCGGTGCCTTAGTTTCAGAATTCTCTCTGGGAAGTAAAATTGAAGCCTGGAACTTTCCTGTTAGAAATAGAATAATAAGCGGAATTTCAAAAGGTACTTTTGTTATTGAAGGGAAAAAAACCAGTGGGGCTTTACTTACAGCAAAAATTGCTCTGGAACAAAATAGAGATATTTTTGCATTACCCGGCAATATAAACTCTCCTCAAAGTGAGGGCCCTAATTATTTGATAAAATTGGGAGCGAAAATCGTTGTAAATGCAGAAGATATTTTAGAAGAATATAATATTAAAATGCAAGTAGAACCAGAGATAATTACACCAAAGATGACAAACGAAGAAGGAATGGTCTATAAGTTGTTGCAACAAAACGAGAAAATTCTTAGCCTGGATGAAATGGTTGAGTTGTCAGATTTTCCGCCAGCCCAGTTGTCTGCTATGCTTCTTAGTATGGAACTTAAAGGAATTATTAAAAGAGAGGCTCAAAACAGATATTTGATTTTGTAAAATTTGTGAACGCTATATCAAATGTCTATTTTACAAAAATTAGGTTCTCTTTCAAAATGTATAGGTAACTAATAAGAATCTCTCATATAGAATTTTTTATAAAGGAGTGTTGAAACGAGTCCCGTGTAATAGCGAAGCGTTTTATATTACACGGGACGAACTTTCAGCCTTGTACCATTTGCGAAAAGTTTACCCCGAATCCCCGATTGAATCGGGGACGGGGTTCGTTTTCGCACTCCGAATAGGTCATTTTAAAAAACTGATGATTTAATATTAAATTTATATACCTATAGTTTTTGAAAGAGAGCCAAAAATTAAATACTCAAGTTTCGCAGGTGGAAGACGGAACAGTCCCCGCGGACGCGGGGATCCGTGTTACAGAGGGAATAGAGTTATCAAGTGCAAAACTTGAGTTAAATATTTAACCTTCAAAACTAATGAGACCAATAAACTTTAAAAAATTAATTAAGTGGATATTTGAAGAATACAAACAAAATCAATCAATATTCGGAATACCTGATGTAAAATTTTTTAGAAAAAAGAATAAAAATCGTTTAAAAATTTTTGGAGAAACTTATGATACTCCTATTGGACCTGCTGCTGGACCACATACGCAATTATCACAAAACATAATTTCTTCTTATCTCTCTGGAGCAAGATTTTTTGAATTAAAAACAGTTCAAAAACTGGATAACCTACACTTAGAAAAACCTTGCATAGATGTAGAAGATGAAGGATATAATACAGAATGGTCAACAGAACTCACTATCTTACAAGCTTATGATGAATATGTAAAAGCCTGGCTTCTTTTACATCTTTTACAAAAACTATTTAAACTTTCTTTATTTGAAAGAAATGCTTTTATTTTCAATATGAGTGTGGGTTATGACCTTAAAGGAATTAAATCATCAAAACTAAATAACTTTATTGAAGGGATGAAAGATGCTACTAATTTAGACATTTTTGATGAATACAAGTCTATATTAAAAAAGGAAATTAGAAATTTTAACATTATTAAAAAAGAAAATTCAATAAACAAATTAGATAGTTATATTGAAAATATTTCACAATTTATTTCAAAATCTATAACACTCTCTACAATGCACGGATGTCCTCCAGAAGAAATTGAAGCTATCTGTAAATACTTGATAAAAGAGAAAGAACTACATACATATCTAAAACTGAATCCAACTCTATTGGGATATAAAACTGTCAGAAGTATTTTAGATAAAACAGGTTTCAACTATATTCAATTAAAAAAAGAATCATTCTCAAAGGATTTGAAATATTATAATGCTGTTGATATGATAAAGAACTTGATAAAATTTGCAAAAAGACATAATAAAAAATTTGGTGTAAAACTTTCTAATACCCTTCCTGTAGTGAATAATCAAAGTAGGTTGCATGGAAATGAAATGTATCTATCTGGCAGAGCTTTGTTTCCTCTAACCATAAATCTTGCTTCAAGGATTGCTTCTGAATTTAATGGTAACATTGATATATCGTATTCAGGCGGTGCATCATTTTTTAATATTTTACAAATTTTTGAAACTGGAATTAGACCGATAACTCTTGTTACAGATTTACTTAAACCAGGTGGTTATTTAAGATTCCATCAGCTTGCAAATGAATTAGAAACTTATTTGCAAAAGGCTAAAACAGAAAAAATCAATCTTGATAAGTTAAAAATTCTTGCTGATAATTCACTGACCAATTTTACTTATTTCAAATCAAGGAGATATTCAACTAATCTTAAGATTGATAAGGAACTACCTTTATTGGACTGTTTTATCGCACCTTGTATTGAAAATTGTCCTGTAAAACAAGATATTCCAGAATATATAAGATTGATAAACAAAAAGCAATATCTTAATGCTTTTGAACTGATTATATCAAAAAACCCTTTACCAAATATTACAGGTTATATTTGTGACCATAACTGTATGTTGAAATGCACAAGAAATGATTATGAAACTCCTATATTAATAAGAGACCTGGAGAGGATAGCTACTGAAAAAGGATATAAATTATTTATTGAGAAATCTCATAATGATATTATTAAAAATAATGTAAAAGTAGCTATAATTGGTGCAGGACCATCCGGGCTTTCTGCCGGATATTTCCTTGCTAAAGCTGGTTTTGATGTTACAATTTATGATAAAAGGGATAGACCTGGTGGGACTGTACAATATGTAATTCCTAATTTTAGATTACCTCAAAGGGCTATTGAAAATAATGTTTATCTTATAAAAAAAATGGGTGTAAAATTTCTATTAGGAATGGAGGAGAATTTTTCTATTAACACTCTAAAAAATGAAGGTTATAAATATATTTATTTAGCTATAGGAGCTGGGAAATCAACTCCATTAAAATTAAATGGAGAAAATAACAATGTACATAAGGCAATAGAATTCCTTGAAAATTTTAACATTGATAAAAATAAAATAAACTTAGGTAAAAGAATCGCTGTAATCGGAGGTGGTAATTCTGCGATGGATAGTGCAAGAGCTGCAATGCGAGTTAAAGGTGTTGAGAAGGTTTATATTATTTATAGAAGAACAGAAGAATTTATGCCAGCAAGTAGAGAAGAGTTTGAGAATGCATTATCTGATGGTGTTGGCTTTAGAGAATTACTCTATCCAGTTGCATTCTACAATAATATTTTGAGATGTCAAAAAATGAAATTGGGTAATTTTGGACAAAATGGAAGGAGAACCCCAATTCCAATTAAGGATGAATTTGAAGAAATTCAGATTGATTCTGTTATCTCTGCAATTGGTGAATATATTGACACTGATATACTCAAGAAAAATGGAATTAAACTAATAGGAAAACAAATTGAAGTTAATATGGATACCCTGGAAACAAATATTGAAAATGTCTTTATTGGTGGAGATGCTTTACAAGGACCATCAACAGTTGTTAAGTCAATAGCTGATGGGAAGAAAGTAGCAGAGACAATCATAGAAAAACATGTTATAGATTTTAAAAAACCACAAGAAATTAATATAAACAAAACTCAACAACTACGGGATATATTAGAAATTAAGGGGAGAATAATTCCACAAAATAAAAAACTAACAACTGATAAATCAATAGAGCAGGAATCATCAAGATGTCTTCAATGCGATTTTGTATGTGCTAAATGCGTTGATGTATGCCCGAATAGAGCAAATGTCGCTATAAAAACTAATGATAATTTCAAAGATATTTATCAAATATTGCACATTGATGGAATGTGTAATAAATGTGGAAACTGTGAAACTTTCTGCCCTTATGATGGAAAACCTTATAATGATAAGCTAACTCTTTATTGGTTAAAAAAGGATTTTTTGAATAGTGAAAATAATGGGTTTATTTTAGAGAATGATACGCAAACTCCTGTGTTTAGAGTAAGATTGAATTCAAATACTTTTACCATTCAATACAATAAATATGGAGAAATTTTATCAAAATATCCTGAACACAAATTTGAGGAAACTATAGAGATAAATAAAATTATTAAATTTATCTGGTTACTGTATAAAAATTATAAATATTTGATTATTTGAATTTTTTAAACAGATTAAATGGAGAAAAATGTCTGAAGATATAAAAATTCAGTGTGAAAATTGTGTCTATTGGAAAAATCATCATTGTGAAAACTTTTCATCAAAATGGTTTGGAATGCTTACTTCTAACTTGCAGAATTGTGGGAAGTTTAAATACAAAAAAGTAAATAAAAAAGAAGAAAAAAATAAAAAGGAAAATTGAAAATATTACAAAGGGAAAAAACTTAATTTACTACAAAAAATTAAAACTCCACCTGGCAGACAAAAATTAATCTCTTTTGGTTAATTGCAGAGTTCACCTGCCCGCCTTCCCCGCCTGCCGAAGTTTGGCGGGCAGGCATAGTTCATCCTTCGTCCCGATTAAATCCGGACTACTGAGAATGGATACTACGGAGAACGGGTAAATCGGGATTATTGTCAAATTGTGTTTCTGGCAACCCACATCCCCAATTCCTGAGCTCCAATTTAATTGGGGGCAGGAACGGGCTTAATTGGGGTTATCAAATTTGGAAGAAATTCTAGAATATTTCACCTTTAGCACCTTTTTATAGTAAACTCATAATTTAGTTAAGGATAAAATTGTTAAAAAAACTTGACACAGTGAAATATATTATAAAAATTTGTTTTTTATAAAAAATAATTATTTGAATGAATGGTATTATATGGGTTGAGCTTATAGTATTACACGGGATTGACCCCATTAGATAGATAAATGCTGTATGATAGGTTGAGAAATATTAGTGCATCATCTAACGGGGTAAACACTATAAAAGATTCAAAAATAAAATAGCAAAAATTTTAGGAATCATAAAATTATATGAAAAATCGTTATAGTTTTGAAAAGGATTCGAACTTAGAAATAGAAACAAAGATAATGCAGGTTGCTGAATGATGGATAAAGAAGGTGAAAGAAATGTTTAAGGACGATATTTTTGATAAGTGGTTAGATACGAAGAGCAAGCAAATCATCCTGAAACTTGATAAAGAAAAATTAAGTAGTGAAGAGATGATGGTGCTAGTTCTCAAGGCTCAATCTAATCATTTCCAACATTTAGACGAAGATTTAAGAAAGGATATGCAGCAGTTAAGAGAAGATATGAATCAGCGTTTTGAACAAGTAGATAAACGTTTTGATAGAT
>JACNFI010000011.1 GCA_014384665.1 Candidatus Cloacimonadota bacterium | reverse complement strand
GGCAAAAAAAAAGAATATCTAATGCACAAAATATTCTGCTTGAAATCAATCCGCCAGGCGGATAGTCAATTTATTGTCATAAAGCTGTAATTTCTAAAATAAAATATGAAATATAATCAAATCTAAACAGAATATCTTAAAAGCTCTATCAAAATTCCCTTATGGAATTTTCTGGGGATATGATATAAAAAATTGAAAGTATATTAAATTCAATCCAAATATTGACACTTACATAAAAGGATAATTGCTCGGAGTAAAATGGATATGGGGAATGAAATAGCTATGTTTGATGGAGACCTTATTAAAGGACAGAAGGTGAAAACCTTGGTGAATGAAGTGTTAGATGCTGATAGATATGAAGTTGTATGGGATGGAAAGGATGAAAATGGGAATAGTTTGAGTAATGGACTGTATTTCTATAGGATAAATTCAAATAATTTTAATCAAACAATGAAACTATTAATTATTAATTAGAATGAAAAAGAAAAATTTTGGTGGTATGCATGGAAATAAAAGAAAAGCGTTTACATAATAAAGTGAAATTGTCTTTTTTAGAAAAAGAAATTAACATTTATGAAATGTGTGTAAGTATAAGTTTAATAAGTAAAAATTTTAGGATGAAAGATGAAAAAGAATTATAGAAATAACTTTAAATTTATTTTTATTACTAGTTTTTTTATGTTTTTTTGTTTTATAAACAATGCAATTTCTCAAAGTGAAGATGTAGTTTTAAAAGATTATTATACTGTTAATGCAAAGGTAAATAATGAAATCACAAATACCGATACTGTTTATACAAATGATGAAATAGAAAATGATACCAGATGTAAAAGTCATTTTCCAAAAAATCCTGAAAAGTATATTCCTATGCCTATACCGGAATGGAAACCGCCTAAAGGAATATCCGAGTCGGACAATAAAATAATATCGTATAATCAAATTACTGGTGAAGAATATATTTTCGATTTAGAAAGCTTTCAGGAATTAGATGCTGATTATGTTAAAGGAAATTTTGGAAGTATGATAAATGAGATATTAATTAATCCTGAAAATAATAATCCAGGTATGAGAAATTTTACTGATCTCGAAATTGTTGATAATCCCGAAAATTATCCTTGGCGTGTAAATTGTAAGTTATATATGACTTTTGGAGGTACACATTACTATGTTGGATCAGGAGTATTGATTGACCCTATGCATGTTCTTACTGCAGGTCATTGTGTATATGATAACGAAAATGGTTACGGGTGGGCAGACGAAATAGTTGTAGTTCCTGGATATGAATTTTTCAATAGACCTTATGGTGATGCTTCAGCAGTCAACCTTCATTCTTGGGATGGATGGGTAAACAACGCTGACTTTGATCATGATATGGGGATTATTGATCTTGATAGACCTATTGGTAGTTTAACAGGTTGGCATGGGTATGGTTATGACAATAATAATTCTTTTTTTGAAAATAACACTTTTCATAATCCCGGATACCCAGCAGAATCTCCTTATAATGGACAATATATGTATTATTGGTATGGAAATTATGACAATGTATATACATATTTACTTAAATTTTATAAGTATTGTTATGGTGGTCAAAGTGGAAGTGGCTCTTATTATATTGATAATAATAATCGTATTGTTTATTCAGAACTTTCACATGTGCAATGGTTGTTTGGATGGAGAACAGGACATGTAAGAATAACATCTAATAAATTTTCAGGTATTCAAACAACAATCTCTGATGATACACCCCCATCTTTTGATTTAATTCCACTTGATGTAAATACTGAACCATTAGCAGTACAAGCCGGTGACCAATTAACTTCATTGGATTATTATGTACACAATTATTCATCTGCATCATGGAGTGGAACCGTACCGGTAACAGTATATCTTTCGACAAATGATAATATTTCTCAATCTGATACCCCAATTCAAAATCACAGTTTTACACATAGCTTTGGTCCCAAATCATCAGTAAGGGTAAATGTATCAACTCCTCCCACAATTCCAATAAATACAACGGCAGGGGATTATTATATCGGTATCATTTTAGATATATCTGATTATAATACAGATAATAATGATACAGATGGACAAGATGCGAGTTTTATTACAGTTACTTATGCATCACCTTCAGCAGATTTTGTAGGCAATCCAACCAGTGGCCAGGCACCTTTAACAGTTTGGTTTACCGACCAATCTAGTGGCATTATAGACAGTTGGTCTTGGAGCTTTCCGGGAGGTAGTCCTTCTTCAGCTTCAGGTCAAGGTCCTCATCAAATTATTTATAACAATCAAGGTAATTATGATGTAAGTTTAACAGTTTCAGGTCCTGGAGGTTCAGATACAGAGACGAAATATAATTATATAACAGTGACAGCACCACCTCCGGTTGCCGATTTTGTAGGCAATCCAACCAGTGGTGAAGCACCTTTAACAGTTTGGTTTACAGATCAATCTAGTGGTATTATAGACAGTTGGTCTTGGAGCTTTCCGGGAGGTAGTCCTTCTTCAGCTTCAGGTCAAGGTCCTCATCAAATTATTTATAACAATCAAGGTAATTATGATGTAAGTTTAACAGTTTCAGGTCCTGGAGGTTCAGATACAGAGACGAAATATAATTATATAACAGTATCAAACCCCAATTTCCCACCACCTGAAAACTTAGTAGCTGAGGATGATTCCAATGGTTATGTTCCATTGGACTGGGATGCACCCTCCTCAAGAGATCCAATTTTAGAAGGATATAAAATTTATCGGAGTTTAACCAGTGGTTATGGATATAGTCAGATATATCAAATATACGATCCTTACACCATAAATTATGAAGACCCTAATGTTATAAATGGTACTACATACTATTATGTTGTTACTGCAACATATTCAAATCCTACTGGAGAAAGTGTCTATTCAAACGAAGCAAATGGAACACCTCAGGGAAGATATTCAATTGCTGGATACGTACTAGATAGTTATAATTACCCAATAGAAGATGTGATGCTTACTCTTTCTGGTTACATTAGTGACGCAAAATATACAAATAGTTATGGCTACTATATCTTTAACAATCTTGTCGGTGGCAAATTCTATTCATTAACTCCTTCAAAGAGTGGGTGGACCTTTGATCCAGTGAGTATTGAATTTGATTTATTGGAAAACAACCAATATAATAAAGATTTCATTGGAACCTCGGATATCACTTTTTACAATATAGATGGATATGTCTCTTATTGTATAAGTGGATTACCTGTAGATGATGTTGTTTTGGATATTTCCGGTAATATTTCTGGTTCAGAGATCACAAATATTAATGGTTATTATTCTTTTTCAGATCTACCCGAAGGTGGTAATTATCTTGTCGTTCCTGACAAAGAAGATGATATCAGCGTTAATTGTATTTCAGCAATGGATGCTGCGTGGGTTTTGAAATATTCAATTGGACTTATAGAATTTTTAGAGTGTCAGATTGCTGCAGGAGATGTAACTGGTGATGGGACTGTTTCTTCATTTGATGCTGCCAAGATTTTAAAATATTCAATAGGATTGATAGAAGAATTTCCTGTTGGTAAAGACTGGTGTTTCCTACCTGAAAGTTGTTATTATCAAAATCTACAACAAGACTTTCTTTATGAAAATTACATAGGAGTTGTTTATGGAGATGTTACTCATAATTGGACTCCTTCGGTATTAGTTATGAAAGATGGTGATACTGATAGAATACTTTCATTAAATAGTGTAACTGGCGGATCGGGTGAAGTTGTCAATGTACCTGTTAACTTACAAAATTCAGATGATGCCATTTCCGCCAGAATTATGTTAACTTATGATGCAACCTTAGTTACATTTCAAGAAGTTAATTTAACTTCACTTACAGAAGGTTTCTTAATTGATTCTAATAACCTTTCCGGTGAAGTGATAATTGGTTTTGCAGGGTTGTATCCAATTGAAGAAGGAGGAGATATATTAGAAATTTCATTTGAAATCAATGAATCTGCTCAAGTTGGTAATAAGACTCTTTTGCAATTTGGAGAAGTGTGGATTAATGAAACAGAAACACCAACTACTATTGATGGAGAGATAGTGATTTCTTCAAACTTAGATATTTCTGATGGTTTATTGACTTCCTGTATTTGGAATTGTTATCCTAATCCCTTTGAAAAGACTAACATTATTGAATTCCAGTTATTAAAGGAAACTCATGTAGAAATACGAATATTTAATGTTCAGGGTCAATTGGTAGAAATTTTATTGAATGATAAAATGGAGAAAGGAAAACATCAATTTTCCTGGGATGCGTCAAATATGGCAAGTGGTTTATATTTCTACCAAATTACGGCTGGAAATCGTGTATTTACAAAAAAGGTTCTACTTTTTAAGTAGATTTTAAAATGATGAATCAAGAAAATTAATTAAAAAAACAGGAGAATTAAGATGAAGAAAAAAAATCTAATCATATTACTTTGTGCAATTGTTTTATTATTTATAGCTGGTAATATTAATGCACAAATTCCCGGTATTCTAAACTTCCAAGCTAAAATTACTGATAATACTGGAACTCCATTAAACGGAGTTCATTCCTTTAATTTCGCTATTGTTAATCAAAGCGGAACAACTCTATGGTCAGCAAATAGTATTCAAATTAATGTGGATGAAGGGCTTTATTCAGTAAAATTAGGAGATCCTTCACAGGGTATGACTCCTATTCCATCATCAGTTTTTGACGACAATGATAAGACTTTTCTGCGGATCTGGGTTGCTGGAGAACAGTTAACCGACCAACCAATTCTTCCAGTCGGATATGCTCATAAGTCTGAGTATTCTGATCAAAGTGAGAATTCAGAAAAATTAAACAATCTAAATCCTGACGACTATCTTGGAATTGAAAGTATTAACACCCAGCCTGGAGATGGAAATAGAAATATTACAATACAAGGTGATACTGGAATTAATGTTTCAACATCTAATAATACTATTACTATTTCTGGAAATGGAGGAAGTGGAATACAAACAATAAATGGTGGTGATGGAATTCAAGTTACAGATCCAAATGGACCAACAACAACGATTTCAGCAACTTTAGGTACAAGTATATCAAATTCTGAATTAGATAATAATGCAGTTAATTCCTCTAAAATTTCTGATGGAACTATTTCAAACTCGGATTTAGGATCAGATTGTGTAACTTCCAATAAAATCCAGAATTTGACCATAACAGGATCTGATATAGCTAATAATACTATTGGTTCAGAAAAATTGAATTTCACTGTTGGAACAGGAACTGTTACCCAGGTGAATACAGGAACAGGTTTGACTGGAGGACCTATCTACACAACTGGAACCATAAGCATTGCAAATAGTGGTGTAGGTAGTACACAATTAGCCAACAATGCTGTAAATTCTGCTAAAATTCAAGATGGGACAGTAACGGGTACTGATATTCAAAATGGAACAATTGGGACAGTAGATTTGAATTTTACTCCATTAACAAATCCATATACTGGTAATCTAAGTATTAGTGGTAGTTTAGGTGTTGGTAGTACAATAAATTGTAGTTCAAATATAACAAGCACAAATTCTATTGTAGCATCCAACGATATAGGTTCAGGGGATGATATCACAGCAGGAGATGATATCACAGCAGGAGATGATATCTTCGCTGGTGATAATATTACTGCTGTTGATAATGTTTACGGTTGTGATGGTAAAGCAACAATTGGTAGGTCCACTTCTAATAATGGTGGAGTATGGTTGGATGGATCAAGTGGTAATGATCTTGCATATTTAACCGCTATAAGTGATAATGCAAATAATGGTGGCTTATGGCTAATGGAAAGTGGAAGCTATAGGGTTTACTTATATTCTGAGAGTAGTGGGGGGGCAGGTCGTTTATCATTAACTGATGGCTCTGGTAATGTAACTGTGCAGCTGAGAGGATCAGACGGATATATCATTGGAACGGTAAAAAGCTTTTGTATGGATCATCCCTATCGAAGTGATAAAAATATTGTTTATGCCTGCATTGAAGGTCCTGAAGCTGCTGCCTATACTCGTGGAACTGTTGAATTAAAAAACGGTGAAGCCTGGGTATCATTTGAGGAGCATTTCTCCATTGTAATCAATCCAGAGACAATGACTGTACAATTAACTCCACTTTCCGCTGAATCCGAAGGTCTGGCTGTAATTGAAAAAAGTTCTGATGGCTTTAGAGTTAAAGAACTTAGAGGTGGAAAAGGTAATTACAAATTTGATTACTTTGTACAAAGTGTAAGAAAAGGTTACGAGGATTACGAAGTAATTAGAGATAAAGAAATAACTGAAGAACCTACACTTGAAACTCAATAAATTGTAGATAGGAGATTATAATGAAATCAATTAAATTAAAAAAAATGGGGATTAGTTATTTACTTCTTTTTATATTCGTCCTATTCCCTAATATGATTTCTTGGGCTCAATCTACAAGAGATTATCAGATTCCTGCCAGTGTATTCTCAGGCGGAGGAGGAAATCGGACATCAACCAATTATCAGCAATTTGATGTATTTGGAGAACCAGTAGCAGGTTTAAGAACATCAGCAAGTTATGAAGAAAATGATGGATTTATTTATCACACTGGAGGTGGATCACCACCACCAGACACTATTCATGTCTCAATAAATAATGCAGAAGCTAATGCGGGAGATACTTTTCTTTACCCCATCTATGTAAGTGATACTAATGTTGAACCTCCAGTTGAAGGATATGTATTTACCTTAACCTATTATGATCCATCAATTCTTACAGCAACTGGTTTTGAAACTGATGGGACATTAACTGCAGGATCAGCATGGATAACTATTGCGGATACAACTGTTACAGGTGAAATTACTATTACTGCTGCTTCGTCTGGTTATTTATCAGGAGAAGGAGTTTTAGTCTATATAGAGTTTGAGGTAGAATCATCTGCAACACAAGGTTCAACATGTAACCTTGGAATAACAGAATTCATATTTAATGAAGGTAATCCTATTGATGATTTGAGTGGAGCTACAGCAGTCTTTACAGTTATTCCTGATGGTAACTATGATATATCTGGAAATATTAGCTACTGTTTTAATAGTAGTATCCCTGTTCCAGATGTAACTGTAGAATTATTACCTTCAACTTACTTAACGACAACTATTTCTAATGGAGATTACAATTTCTATGGTATACCTAACGGCACTTATGAAATAACACCATACTATGATGACTTAAATATTAATGGGATCAACCTTATTGATTATGGAAAAGTAAAACGTCATATATTAGGACTTGAAATAATAATACCAGGTTCTTGCCAATGGATGGCTGCTGATGTCAATGGAGATGGAAACATAAATGCAATAGACTATGGAAAGATAAAACAAAGAATATTAGGTTATATTACAGAATTTCCTATTGGGAATTGGTTATTTGATCCAGATAGTATTGAAATAGAACTTACAAGTAATCTAACAGGACAGGATTTTGTTGGAATCAAGGTTGGTGATGTAAATGGAGATTGGTCCCCTTCTGATATGGGTAAAGGTTTAAGTAGTAATAATTATAATAATACACAAAATAATTCAACAAAGTCTATCACATTCACTATAGAGGACGCACAATGTAATGTAGGTGAAGATGTAGATGTAGAAGTAACTACAGGAAACTTAACAGGAGCAGCAGTAGAGCTTCATATTGTATTTGATGACTCAAATCTCACTTATAACAATTTTACAAGCAGTTATTTAGCTGGTTCAGATGTAAATGTAGTAGGTAATCAGATAAATATATTTAAGGATTTTGGTAGTGCACAAAATATAACTGATACATTTATTACTTTAAACTTTAACGCAACAGCAACTGGTACAGCGGAATTAAATTTTCAGAACTGTATAGTTCTTGATGAGAATTATAATCCTATTACTGATGTAACCTATAATGATGGTGAGGTTGTTATAGAAGAACCAACTGATATTATATTCACTATCGTAGATACACAATGCAATTTAGGAGAAGATATAGATGTAGAATTAACCACAGAGAACTTTACTGGAGCAGCAGTAGAGCTTCATATAGTATTTGATGATACAAAGCTCACTTATAGTAATTTTACAAGCAGTTATTTAGCTGGTCCAGATGTAAATGTAGTAGGTAATCAGATAAATATTTTCAAAGATTTTGGTAGTGCACAAAATATAACTGATACATTTATTACTTTAAACTTTAACG
>JACNFI010000010.1 GCA_014384665.1 Candidatus Cloacimonadota bacterium | reverse complement strand
TCCCAAAATAGCAGAAGTTATAAGGTTTTAATGACACTTTAACGCGACACCAGTGGGTAGAACCCTTTCCAGAGTTAGATGTTTTGAGGCATCAATAATTTCTATACCAACAATCTTGTCACCCTCACCAATATCTACAACAATATCTTCCGATATTCTTCTGTTTATCAGCTCTTGTTTACTATCATCCAATCGGATATAAAGAAGATCTGTTTTGTCATTATACAGGATATTCATTTTTGTTCCTCCCATTTTCCATAAAATACATATACAGTCACGGTAATTATTGTATCATCAATGATAATAAAAATTACCTCACTCTTTTTTGTGGATAAAATCTATTATGCCGTTTCTTATTAAAGTTATAAACTTTTGCTTTTCCAATCCTTCCAAATTTTGCGGGAATAATAAAACCTGTTTCTATTACATCTTTTATTTCGTCAATGTTAGTGCCACGTTCTTCTGCTCGCTTTAAGGTGTGAGGATCAATCTGTATTTTCATTCAAATTCCTTTTCATACTTTTTAGTTCATCTTTAGTATACCGGACATACTTTTTATTATTTTACAAAATCTTCTTTTACCTATCTTTATGACCATTCCATCTACAATTTTTAGATTAATATCAACAGCACTTATCCTATTGCCATTCACAGAAACCGCACCTTGTTGTATCATCCTTCTTGCTTCTCCATTGCTTTTAACCAAACCGGCATCGGAAAGCAATTTTACAATCCAAATTTCATTAAGGGTAGTTTCATGTATTGGCATTTCATCTGGAATTTCCTTGTCAGCAAAAACCTTCTGGAAATGTGTTTCTGCTCTTTGTGCAGATTCTTTTCCATCGTATAATGTTACAATCTTTTTTGCCAATCGCATCTTTATGTTTTTCGGATTTTCTTTTCCTTCTTCCAAAATTTTATCTATCTTTTTTATTTCTTCTGAACTTATATTTGTTGCGAGCTTAAAATAATTTATAATAGCAGAGTCAGGGATGGACATCACCTTTCCGTATTTATCTTCAGGTGAATCAAAAATAGCAATGTAATTATTCAGACTCTTACTCATCTTTTCTTTGCCATCAGTTCCAAATAATATTGGTGATAATATTGCAATCTGTGATTCCATTCCCATCATTTTCTGTAGTTCTCTTCCAGCTAAGATATTAAATTTCTGTTCTGTTGCACCAAGCTCAACATCTGCTTCAATCACTACAGAATCATACGCTTGTAAAAGTGGATATAGAAGTTCATGCAAAGATAATGGCAACCCTTCTTCGTATCGTTTACGAAAAGTTTCGTGAGCCATAAATTGTGCCAGTGTAAATTTTGACATCAGATTTATTACATCCTCTAAACTCATTTTTGTAAACCATTCAGATTGCCATCGAACTTCAGTTTTATCCGGGTTTAAAATTTTATACAATTGCTCCATATATTTCTCTGCATTTTGTTTGACTTTCTCAGCAGAAAGATGTTTTCGCGTTTCATCTAAGCCTGTTGGGTCTCCAATTTGAGCAGTAAAATCACCAATGATAATCACGCCAATATGTCCGAGGTCTTGAAAATCACGCATCTTGCGAATTGGAACCATATGACCAATATGCACATCATAACCAGTTGGGTCAATGCCATATTTTATGCGAAGAGGCTTCCCAGTTTTTTCAGACTTCTCAAGTTTTTTGATAAGATCATTTTCTGGGATTATTTCCTCAACACAATTTCTTATTACTTCTAAAGTCTTTTGTAAATCCAAATTTGCTCCTTTTACTAGATAAAACTAACACCAAAGTCAATAAATTATCTATATTCTTGACAATTCTTATCAATTTAAAATCCTACGGACACCTCAGCGGAGGTATAATTAATGGTGCTGAAGAGGGGACTTGAACCCCTATCCCGATAAATCGGGACCAGGTCCTGAACCTGGCGCGTCTGCCAATTCCGCCACTTCAGCATAAAGTAAAAAATTATTGGTTATTTTTTATAGTCAAGAAAATTGTAATGCAATTGTCTTCAATTGCATACATAATTAGAATTAGAAAATTTGGAAGAGATTATGACAGAAAAAGAGATAGAAAAAATTTTGTTTGGTTGTGGTGCATTCTTAAAGGGTCATTTTTTGTTGACATCAGGAAGACATAGTGAATTTTATGTTGAAAAAATTAAGATAATCCATCATCCGGAAAAAGTTCGGATTCTCTGCTCCGAACTGGCAGATAAATTCAAGAACTTCAATTTTGATGTTGTGATTAGTCCTGCAATGGGCGGAATTGTGCTCGGCTATGAAGTCGCAAAAATACTGAGCAAAAAATTTATTTTTACACAGAGAGAGAATAATAAGATGACAATCAGAAATGGATTTGAACTTTCTCCAAATGAAGAAGTTCTTATTATTGAAGATATTGTCACAACCGGTGGTAGTGTATTTGAAGTTATTGATTGCGTTAAAAAAGCTGGCTCGAAAATTGTTGGAGTTGGCTTAATCGTAGATAGAAGTGGCGGCAAAGTGAATTTCGGTGTTCAAACAAAACCGCTGTTAACTTTGGATATTGAAACTTTCTTGCCAGAGGACTGCCCTCTTTGTAAGAAAAATATCCCAATTGTCAAGCCAGGTGCAAGCAATAAAAAAATCTAAACAGGAGATATAAAAATGGAAAAGAATGATGCGGTTTTTCAGCAACTTTTATTTTCATTCCAAATGCAAGGAATGATTTCTTTGGGCAAGATTATGAATCCGGCAACCCAAAAAATTGAGCGAAACCTATTAATTGCCCAATCAACTATTGATACGCTGGAAGCATTAAAAGAAAAAACAAAAGGCAACCTTAATGATGATGAGAACAGATTGCTAAACCAGATCATCTACGACCTGAAAATGAATTATGCTGATGAAGTTACCAGAGAACAGAAAGAAAAAAAGGAAGAAGAAGCAGAAAAAGCAACTAAACCCAATGAGGCTAAACCAAAGACTAAAGAGAGAAAGTAAGAAATTACTATTAAGTAATCTGTGCTAATCTGCGCTCACCCCATGAAATAAAAGAAAATAAAAGTTGTAGCCAAGAGATAAATAATCTATTTCACGGGGTAAATCCGTGGCAAAAAATTTTTAGGAGTTTTACATATGAAATTAGTAGAATGTGTCCCAAATTTTAGTGAAGGAAGAGATAGAAACATTATTAAACAAATCACCGATGCAATTGAGGCGGTTGAGGATGTGTCTTTATTAGATGTGGATCCTGGTCAGGAAACAAACAGGACTGTTGTGACATTTGTTGGTAGTCCAGAAGCGGTTGCTGAAGCTGCATTTCAAGCTGTGAAAAAAGCATATGAGGTTATTGATATGCGTAATCATACAGGTGCCCATCCAAGAATGGGTGCAACTGATGTGTGCCCGTTTGTTCCTGTTGCTGAGGTTTCAATGGAAGATTGTATTGAAATCTCAAAAAAAGTAGGAAAACGCGTTGGAGAAGAATTGCAAATTCCAGTTTATCTTTATGAAAATTCAGCTTCATCTCCAGAAAGACAAAATCTTGCTTATGTTCGGAAAGGGGAGTATGAAGGACTTGAGGAAAAGCTAAAAGACCCAGAATATAAGCCAGATTTTGGACCAACAGAATTCAATGCAAAAGCAGGTGCATTAATTACCGGAGCCAGAGAATTCTTGATTGCTTATAATATTAATCTCAATACAAAAGATGTAAAAAAGGCTAAAGATTTAGCTCTAATAATACGAGAAAAAGGCAGAAGAAAGCGTGATGAAAATTATCAACCTGTTTGTGATAAAAATGGCAATATAATACAAATACCCGGACTATTTACAAATGTTAAGGGGATTGGCTGGTATATTCCAGAATATGGACAAGCACAAATTTCAATAAATTTTACAAATTACAAAATATCTCCTCCTCATATAGTTTTTGATAAAGTAAGAGAACTGGCTCTTGAAAGAGGTTTGGTTGTAACTGGCAGTGAATTAGTTGGTCTTATCCCACTTGAAGCGATGCTGATGGCTGGTAAGTACTTTCTCCAAAATCAAGGGGTTTCATACGCAGTAAGCGAGAAGAAACTGGTTCATATTGCAACAATTTCTTTGGGATTAAGTGACATTGTGCCATTTGACCCTAACGAGAAAATCATTGAATACCGGATTGCGAAAAAGGGATTATTAGTTGATAAAACTATATCAGACTTTGTTGACGAACTTGCATCTGACTCACCAGCACCAGGTGGAGGAAGTGTTGCCGCTCTTTGTGGAAGCCTCGCAGCAGGGCTAACTTCTATGGTAGGAAATCTTACTGTTGGAAAGCGAAAATTTAATACCTCTGAAGAACGAATTGCATATAAAGAAAATGAAAAAGTTATGATGGAAATGGCTTTCAAAGCTCAGCAGTTAAAGAAAAAATTATTGAATGCTATTGATGAGGATACAGAAGCCTTCAACAAATATATGTCTGCAATGAAATTGCCAAAGAAAACTAATGAAGAAAAAGAAATCCGTAAATATGCGATTCAAAAAGCTATTATTAATGCCACGAAAGTTCCGCTTGAAACAATGAAACTTTGCTATGAAGTTATAAAATTGAGCCAGAAAGCGGGAGAAAAAGGCAATCCAAATGCAGTTTCTGACGCAGGTGTTTCTGCGATTTCTGCTCTGGCTGGAGCAAAAGGAGCATTCCTTAATGTAAAAATAAATCTGCCAAGTATTGAGGATGAACAAGTCAAAAAAGAAATTTTATTCGAAGCTGAGGAAATCCTTAAAGATTCAAAAATACTATCAGAAAAAGTTGAAAAACTGGTTTTGGAAAAAATGAAATAACTCAAATCTGATAAAATAAAAAAGGTCTGAAAAAATCAGACCTTTTATTTTTACTCACGAATAATTCTATTCGTCTTGAACCTCTGTTTCTGTGGGTTCTGCCTGAACAGTATCAATCACCTCTTCTGTCGGTGCAACTTCCTCAATGGTTTCTATTTCTTCTACTTCTTCTACTTTAGGAGTTAAGAAAATGAGGTAGAGTACTATTAAAATGATAATAATTAATATTATCCAAAATAACTTCTTTTTCATCATTCCTCCAATCGTTTTTAATTTTGATTTACGAACGATGTTCACATTTTTTTTATTTAAAAAAAGATGTCAAATAAAATTTATTTTCAAATATTTTTATTAGCCTTACACAGGAAGATAGAAAAGCAACAAAAAGAGTAGTTGCAACAAAAGCACTAACCACCGATTTGGGCATTGTTATTATATTTTGTATATTGGGTAAATTGATATTTGAATTATTTGGAATAACCATTCGTGCTTTATAAATAACAGGTGGTATTCTTGTTTTTCTAATGTTGTGGATTCCCAATAAAGGTGGGAATGACATCTTTACTTTTCTAATTCACGAACTCCACACAAAAAGCGTGTGAAGTCCGTTCAAAGAGATACTGGAGTGAGGATAAAGTAGTGTATAATTGTAGTGTAAACCGCCCAGATGGGAATTAAAAAACTTGACACAACAAGAGGAACTTTGTGGGAATGAGAAAAATTTTCGGGGCTGTAGTTCAGTTGGTTAGAACATCCCGATGTAATCGGGAAGGTCGCGAGTTCAAGTCTCGTCGCTCCCGCCATTTTTCATAAAAATAAATTCAATTAATAAGAAGTCAACGTCCCCAATTAAATTGGGGATTATTTGTGGAAAAATTAAATGTTCAAGCACCATTCCGTCTTGGCTCAGCGCCAAGCCGAAACAGGTTGCAATGATGTTTAGAAAAATGAAGAAATTATTGCTCGGATTGTGTTATAAACAAAATTTATACTAAAATTTTTGGGGGACACCTGATTTATTTACTTAGAAAATTCCTAAGAAATTTTGAATGTGAGGTGAATACGCAACGACCAATCCGGCCACGACAATACTAACCATACTCATCAATTTAATTAAAATATTTAATGAAGGTCCCGAAGTATCTTTGCACGGGTCTCCAACAGTATCTCCAACGATTCCAGCTTTGTGAGCATCAGAACCTTTTCCACCGTGAGCACCAGTTTCAATATATTTTTTTGCGTTATCCCAAGCACCACCAGCATTATTCAGCATAATTGCAAGAGTAAATCCTGTTGTAAGCCCACCAACCAAAAGTCCCATAACACCAGCTACACCGAGGAATAGTCCGACAAGAATTGGGAGAATGATAGCCATAAGTGATGGCAGAATCATTTCGTGCTGGGCTCCTTTAGTTGAGATTAAAACACAAGAAGCATAATCTGGTTTGCCGGTTCCATCCATTATTCCTTTGATTTCTCTGAATTGACGACGCACTTCATCAACCATCTTTCCAGCCGCACGGCCAACTGCTTTCATGGTTAATGAGCAGAAAACGAATGCAAGCATCGCTCCTAAAAAAATTCCTATCAATACTTTTGGATTCATAAGAGTTACATTGTAAGAGTCCATAAACCAATTGATATCTGCTTTTTCAATTGTTTGGATAGTTTCTCGGGTGATTTCTGTTGCACCAATTGTGAAATGACCAACATGTTCAATTACTCTTACAATTCCTATTTTTACTTCTTCAATATATGCTGCGAGCAAAGCCATCGCAGTTAATGCAGCAGAACCGATTGCAAACCCTTTTCCTGTTGCTGCAGTTGTATTTCCGAGAGAGTCAAGAGCATCGGTTCGTTTTCGCACTTCTGGACCCAATTTACTCATTTCTGCATTTCCGCCGGCATTATCTGCAATTGGTCCGTAAGCATCAGTTGCGAGTGTGATTCCAAGTGTGGAAAGCATTCCAACTGCTGCAATTCCAATTCCGTAAAGACCTGTTGAGACATTTGAAAATCCTCCAGAAAATCCAAATGCACATAAAATTCCTAATGTAATCACAACAACGGGAATTCCCACAGATTGCATTCCTACAGCGAGACCGTCAATAATGACTGTTGCAGGTCCTGTTAGAGCGTGTTTGGCGATACCTTTTGTTGGCTTGTAATCCGCAGAAGTGTAATATTCAGAGGACTTTCCGATTATGATTCCAGCCAGAAGTCCGGCTACAATTGAACCCCAAACTCCCCAGGGATTGACGAGTCCATTTCCTTTCAATAACAGATTTACGCAAATAGCAGAAATTATCAATATCAAAACTGATGAAGTATTTATTCCAAATCCTAATGATTTCAGCAAGCTTTTTTGAGATGCGTCCTCTTTTGTTTTGACTAAAAATATTCCAATGATTGAAAGCAGAATTCCAACGCCAGCAATAAGCATTGGAAGGATTACTGAATTTAGAGCAAAAGTTCCAGCAAAGGCAGAAGCACCAAGAGCGGCGGTAGCAAGAATTGAGCCGCAATAAGATTCATACAAATCTGCACCCATTCCAGCCACATCACCGACATTGTCTCCGACATTATCAGCGATTGTTGCAGGGTTTCGTGGGTCATCTTCTGGAATACCAGCTTCCACTTTTCCAACCAGGTCAGCACCGACATCTGCAGCTTTTGTGAAAATTCCACCGCCAACACGAGCGAAAAGTGCCTGAGATGATGCCCCCATTCCAAAAGTGAGCATTACAGTCGTTATCTCATTTAAGCTGGGAACTTTGACAATATATTTTAGAACTGTAAACCAAATTGAAATATCAAGCAAGCCAAGTCCAACGACCACTAATCCCATTACAGCTCCACTGCGAAATGCAATCTGAAGTGCCTGATCAAGAGATTTTCTTGCTCCTTCTGCAGTTCTGTTGCTTGCAGTTGTGGCTGTCATCATACCAAGAAAACCAGCCAATCCACTGAAAAATCCACCTGTCAAAAATGCAAATGGTGTCCATTTACTTTGAACATGTAAAACAAAAGCCAAAATAAAAAAGAATATGAAAGCGAAAAGAAAAAAGATTGCCACAACTTTATATTGCCGTTTGATATATGCTTTTGCACCGTCCTTAACATATTGAGCAATTTCCTGCATAGTTTGATTGCCCGGATCCTTCTTCTTCATATTAACAAAGAAGATGTAAGCAAAAACCAGAGCAAGTGCAGAGCCAATTGGTGCAATAATGAAAAGAATATTAGCTAAATTCATCTGAGTCCCCCAAACCTTTTTGTGAAAAAATTCTATTTCGTATTTTCTCTGTCAAGTTAGATATAAATTATAGATAATAACGGCTGTGGATAATTTTTTAGATATAGAAATTTGCTTAAATTTGATTTTTTGCAAAAATTTTATAAAAACTTGACACACTAAAATATTCCAAATTTTTTCCACACAAAATAAA
>JACNFI010000009.1 GCA_014384665.1 Candidatus Cloacimonadota bacterium | reverse complement strand
TTAGGAGAAGATTAGTGTAAGGTTAATTCTTAATCATTTTTCGTGTAATTTTCTACCTGAGGTAGACAGGCGTGTATTTCGCGGGAAATATAAGGAATATCTTCTTCAAAAATTGTTAAAACATCAAAATGGATATTTCCTTCTCTTAGAATTCCAAGTATTGGTCTTTCAAGTTTCAATAGGTTTTTAAAAACAGATTCAGCAATTTTTTTCTCATTTTTCGGTGAGATAAGCATCACTGAGTAGCTATCAATTTTTAGACGAGGAAGTGTTCCACCACCGCTATGTGCGGTGCTTTCAACAACTTTGGCTTTTATATTATATTTTTTCAGTTCTTCCAATAACTTTTGAGCAAGACTATGAAGTTCAGTTTTAGTTCTTTTCAGCAGCATAAATATTGGAACTTTTGATAGCAGGTTTTCTTCCTTTATGTAATATCTTAAAACTGTAGATAAAGCCGAAATTGTCATTTTACCAACACGCAAAGCTCTCATTAAAGGGGTTTTTGCAATTTTAGAGATTAATTCTTTTTTGCCAGCAACAATTCCAGCTTGTGGTCCACCAAGTAATTTATCGCAACTAAAAGTAATGATATCAACTCCTGCTTCCAAACTACTTCGGACATCTGGTTCGTCTTTTAGAGGTAAACCTTTTAGCTTTCGCAGAAGTCCTGAGCCGATATCATAGATTAAAATCAGATTATGCTTTTTTGCGAGTTTGGAAAGTTCTCCTATCTCAACCTCTTCTGTAAATCCGCCGATATAATAATTTGATTTATGCGCTTTTAAAATAATTCTTGTGTTTTCAGTTATTGCATTTTTATAATCAGAAAGTCTTGTTCTATTTGTGGTTCCGACTTCCACCATTTTTGCACCGCTTGTCCTCATAATTTCTGGAATGCGGAAAGAACCACCGATTTCTATCAACTCACCCCGAGAAATAATAGCTTCTTTATTTTCAGCAAAAGTTTTCAAACAAAGCAAAACACCAGCTGCATTATTGTTCACAACAACGGCATCTTCTGCTTTTGTTACAAATTTAATTAGTTCAGAAATATGGGTGTTTCTATGCCCTCGTTTGCCAGCTTCTAAATCAAACTCAAGATTTGAATATTCAGTAATAATGGGTTCCAATTTTTTTAAAACTGCTTTTCCAAGAGGAGCTCTACCTAAATTCGTATGTAGAATAATTCCTGTTGCATTAATCATTGGTTTCAAAGATTTGTCAGCTACAATAGAAATGTATAATCGGATTTCTTCAATGGTCTGGTCAATATCCCATGCTTTTTCACCTTCCAAAACCTTTGCTCTAATCTGCTTCAAAGTTTGTCTGACTGCATAAGTAACTAACTCTAAACCATATTTCTCTTTCAGTTTCAAAATTTCAGGATGATTTAATAGTTTATCAACTGCTGGAATTTTACTTAATTCTTCTTTCTTCATTTTTCAAGATTATATTTTTATAAAAAAGTGGCCGAGAGGGCAGGAATCGAACCTGCCATAGACGGTGTTATCCGCCCACTACTGGTTTTGAAGACCAGCCGAAACACCAGTTCCATCCTCTCTGCACTACCGAATTATGATATAAACCACTCTAAATATTTTTGCATTAAAAAGTTTATCTTAAGAACAAACATTTTTTGCAATAAACTATTTTATTCGCAATAATCAGTTTGTAAAAATAAATTCCAGAGGAGACCTGTTTACTATTATTATCCTTCCCATCCCAGATTATCTCATACTTTCCAGGTGAGGCATAAGCAGACATCAAAGTTTTTATCTTCTGTCCTTTTATATTGTAGATTTCCACTTTTGTGTTCCCGGATTTATTTAGTGTGAGTGCGACCGTAATAGATGGATTTCCGTCTGATGAGGAAAACGGATTTGGATAAATAGTTAATTGAGTAGTTGAGATATCAGGAATTATGTTTTCTGTGGCAGATACAGTATCCTGCCATTCATAAGCACCCATATCTACTGTCTCACCATAGATACGGGGATTTCCAGCAAGGTCATATTCTGGCAGTTCAATCCCTTCTGGTAACTCAGTTGTGCCAGCATCAATACATGGAGAACTATCAGAAAGTGCATAAGGATAATTACCTTCTCCAATAAACTGCGGGTCCTCATCAATATTCCCATCAAGCCAGTTTAACTCGTAATACCAGGATGTAAGAAAATCATCTTCCCCACCTTGTATTAAAGAATTTTGAACTGTTAGGGTATCTGGTCCGTAAACAGAACAACCTGTTAGATGAACCTGACGAGGATTATTACCATAAACTATAGAATTTATAAGCGTAAGTGTTGAACTATCAAGAGTGATTGCCGCTCCATTATTCCCAATGCAATTATTACTGGCAATCGTTGCATTTACAAATACTGCTTCTGCTCTATCTGAAAGTAAAACAGCAGCAGAAACAGGCCATTCGTCTTCATTGTTGAGATTATCTGTAATTTCAAGATTAACTACAACTGATGGTTCTCCAACTATGCTTGTATTAGACATACTAAATAATGCTCCACCGCTACTTGCACCTCCGTTCGGAAGTGTTCCCGTAACTTTTATATTCTCTGCATAAGTTCTTACAGGAGGTAAATAAAGGATATAATGCCCTCTACAATCCTCAATTGTAAGATTTTTTACTGTATTATGATAAGAACTCATTATTAATGCTTGATGTCTTCCTTCCAAGCTATAACAATTTTTAATAGTTAGATTTTCAATTTCTATAGAGGTATTGTAATAGAATAAAACTTGAACGCCATGATATTGAAAATATCCATTCTGGCAAGTTAGGTTCTTTAGTTTTACACCCTTTTCTTCATCCCAGCCTGCCATCATACCGTATTGTTCATCTCCATCTATAATTGTATTTTCTTCACTCTCTCCAATAAGAGACACATAAGCCTTCATATTTAATGGTAATCTTTGATTATTCAGAGATGGAGAATAGATTCCATCAGCAAGATAAATTGTATGTGGATTTAAACTATCTGCTTCAATTTTTATCAAAGCATAAAAAATAGTTTGTAAAGGGTCATCCAGTGTTAAGCCATTGTTATCATCACTTCCTGCTGGGCTTACATAAAGATCGGCATTTACAGGTTCAACTATAGCGTTTTGAACTGAAAAATCATAGGTTGTTGTATGATAAAAATCACAAATAAAAAAATTATCAGGTTCCATAACTGTAAAAGTATCTACCACTATATTCTGATGCAAATTAGATAAACAAATATCATTAGCTTGAGTGGCAGTATTTAGATAGATATTGCATAGATTTTCACTGTCAAATATAATATTAGAATCAATTCCAATTAAAATACCACCTCCCCGTTCTGTTGCATGATTTCTTATTATATCTGTTTTGGATAATGATAGTGTAGTGTGAAATATTATAATTCCTCCACCTGTTTTAGCAATGTTATTTGTGATAATACAATTATTCACTTGAAAAGTGGAATATCTTAAATGCAAACCTCCACCTCTACAATAAATGTATGAAACGGTTCCAGTTCCATTTTTTATAGTAAAACCAATCAAATAACCACCGGTTACATTCTCAGCAAAAACCACACTTCCGGATTGGTTACCATCCAATATCGTATTATGAATTACTGAATCCTGTTGTGAGAAAAGATACAGACTGGCAACAGTTATACTTTTTTCCAGATAATCAATATTTTCATAATAGATTCCAGGATAGACCAAAACCGTGTCTCCATCAGTTGAAGCATTTATACCTTCCTGGATAGTGATAAAATCTCCTGTGCCATCCTGTTTGACTTCATAAATGGTGGCTGAGAGAAGGGATGGTAAGAAGAAAATAAGAAAGAATATTATTTTTTTCATAGTAATTCCTTAAAATATTATTGCTTAACCGGAGTTACTTTACTCCACTTTTCACGGGGTAAGCATTGGTAAATTAGCGGATTGCGTTTTACACACCCCGTCTTCCCGATGGGAATCGGGAATCCACCCCTCTCAAGAGGGGACTTTATAACAATGGAATTTTCTTTGAGTCTGAGGCTTGAACCAGAGGCTCATCTGCCTCAGGCTGACATCAGCCTTTGGCTGAACTTCGTTTTATTAAACCTTGCGTCCCGATACATCGGGACGCAAGGTCATTTAGTTACTTCATCAACAATAGCTTCTTCTGAATACTTTGTTCTCCAGCAACCAGTTTATAGAAATAAATTCCGCTGGAAACTGAATTTCCTTTCTCGTCTTTTCCATCCCAGATAACATTGTAAGTTCCTTTTTCTATTTCTCCTTGAACAAGAACACGGATTTTTTGCCCTTTGATATTATAGATGCTCAATTCTATTTCAGAAGGCTCTAAAATAGAATATGAAATTGCTGTCGTGTGTCTAAAAGGATTAGGAAGATTCTGCATAAGAGAGATGGATGCTTCTGGTGTTGTAATCTCATAATCACCTTTGTGTAAACGAACAAGAGAGTATTCCTGATGACCAGCAATAATAGGACGATTCACATATCTTCTCTCATTAAAATCATATACAGAATACTGTTTCACTTCTGATATAGTTCTAGCCCCTTCTACAATCTGGAAGGTCAATTCTCCTCCTTGTCCTGGCACAGTATATGCCAGAAGTTGGACAGGCAGACTATCTACAACAACAGCACCGACACATTCTTCGTTTTGAAATACTCCAATCTCCAGAACATTATCCACACTATCAACTTCCATAATATCAACTGCTTCATAATTAGCCTTTTCTTGATAGGTAAAGAATTGTGATTCTTTTCTATCAGGGATTTCATCAGCCGGGATATGAGAATAATTCCAGGTAAAGCTCGGAATATCTTCTTTCATCTTAATAATATAACCCTTTCCAAATTCTAAAGCACGCATTTTCATAGATGGGACTGGCTCAGATTCTTCACTTCCACCTCGTATCTCTGTCATATCCAGATAAAGCCAATCTCTGTATTTTACACTCTTTACCTTATCCCAGTGTGCACCAAATGCATTGTCCATATTCTGGGTTGGAAGTAAGGTGTAACTTACCCAGTATTTCTGGCCTGCCTGAAGACCAACAACCGTGGGCTCATCTGGCGGACGAATATAGCCTTCTGTGTAGTATTCCCGTCCCATATTATACGGTGTCGGACCTATCTTTATCTTATAAAGCTCATTCCAGTTAACATCTACAAAAGTTTCAGGAAAATGTTGCCAGATTTCATTATACGGGTCATATTCCATATATCCATCCTGGGCAATTACTTCAGTAACACCCCAATCTTCAAGGGGTTCAAGTATATCTTCTGCATCCCATACACCAGAAGGGTCTTGTATAAGGGGGAAGCTTTCCCAGTTCCAACCTTCATACAGAGTTCTTTTATAGTTTGGAGTTGTATAAGAAAAGTTCTCAAATAATGCAGTTCTTCCAACAGAAGGATAATACAAAAGTGCATCGTTTGGAATATCTCGATTACCAATATTGGGGAATGTGCTCATTACTATACGGCAATTATAAGTTTGTTCAAGCCCTTTTGTTAGATAACAAAGTTCATGTTGAGAATCTGTGGCATTTCTATATGCATAAATATCAATCCCATCAGAAAAGACAAAATTCTTATCCCATTCCTGAGAACTAATAGATCCTAATGCATCATGGAGTCCTTCTAATACATTCCAGTCATTTTCATCAATATTCTGCATAAGCCATAGAAAGTATATCTCGGAATCCACATCAGTTTGCGGATTATTATATGGTGGCTCAAGCCAATTTGTTATTGTTGATAAATCATCAGGATCCACTGTCCCGTTATGGGCAAAGGTATAATCAATACCATCCTCATGCCAGATAAAAGGATGAGGGTCTGGAATAGAGGGGGAACCAGAACTCGCTTTTCTTACATGTCCCATTACTAAATGAACACCAGCATTTTCAATTATTGTTTGAAAATCATCAAATTCAGTGCCTTCACAAGCCATATTTTCTGACCACTCTCCGCCTGCTATTTCTGTATTTTCGGGAAGATAGTAAACCAGGCCCCAACCATCCGGATTGTCATAAGGATGGCTGCTGCCGTTGCAACCCTGATCTTGTAACTCTTCTAAACAATAATATAATCTGATACCATTATAATATTCGGATAGTGTATAATCTCCTCTACCCAGCATAATGAATAAACGGCAATCTGCAAATAAGCCAACTGCTATAATAAATATTAAGATAGATAATAATATTATTATTTTTTTTATTTTTCTTGTTTCCATTGTTTTCTCCTTTTGTCTTCTATTCCTCTAAGATAACTTTGTCTCTCCAATCGGTGTTTATGGAGAGACAGAAGAGAATGAACATGTTTTTGCAAAGTATAAAAATGTAATCATTCTTCCGAGAACGTAGCTCGGATTGGATTATGTTTCTTTCGTTGTATGTTAATATTTTGTAAATTCTCGGGGGGTGAACCAAGAATGTAAAATTAAAAATGAGAAAAATAGGCATAAGATTTGTAATTGGAGATACTATAATATTATTATTCAGTCCTAATTTCCCTTTTTTCATTCTAATCTTTCACTCCAAATTTATAAACAATTTAATAAAGATGAAAGTTATTTTGTCAAGGAAATTAATTTAAGAGCAGCATTTTTTTAAATATAGATTTATTACCAGCCGATAATTTGTAAAAATAAACTCCATTTGAAACTGATTTCCCAGAATGGTCTTTCCCATCCCACTCAATCTCACCGTAATTTCCTGCTAATGGCAAATTATTGAATTCTCTTACAACCTCACCTTTAACATTATAGATACAAATACTTGTTTTTAGTGCCTGTTTTTTGTTTAAACTATAAGAGATCTTTGTAGATGAGCTTTCTGAGGATACACCTTTGGCGAAAAATGGGTTTGGGTAATTTTGTTGCAGATTATCTTCCACTGGAGCAATTATATTGTCCTCTGCTCCAGTTGTAGTAACAGTTATAAAATCTTCTTTTATTTCTGTGTCTACACTCGCTGCCTCATCTATTACTGTTAAAGAGACTGTGTATGTGCCTGCTTGTTGATATGTGTAAGTCGGGTTCATTTCATTAGAATCAGTTGTACCATCGTTATCAAAATCCCAACTCCAGAAAATTATTGGACAGCCAGATGTTGATTGGTCAAAAAAGTTCACAGTTAATGGAGCCACTCCAGAAGTTGGGTCTGCTGTAAAATCTGCAATTAATGGAGGAACAAGGTCAGATAAACTTTCTTTGCTCCCCTGTAGAACTTCTTTTGTATCCGTATCCTGAATAAAAGCTGCCAACTCACAATTATCTGCTACCCAACTTGGATTTAAAGTAAAGGATAAGTCCACAGTATTTGTGGAATCTAAAGAAAAGTCAAGAGCAGTGCCATATTGATTTGGAACCATCAACCGTTCAACAAAATTCAATTCTGTTTGCCCCTGCCAGTTATATTGAATATCTGATTCTGTCAAAGATAGATGTAAAACCATATTTGTGCTTGAAGTTACAGCAACCTTATTCACTGTTACAGTAACATCATAATTTAAACCTATATTATTACCATTAATCTCAATCGTAAATGAAGAGTTGATTGCTTTTCTCTGATTATATCTTGGCAAATAATAGGGATACATACTTTGAGTATGACTGCCACCAACATGTGATAAAACTCCATCAAAAATTGCTGTTGGATAACCAGTAACTATTGAGCCATAATAATTTTTCCTATATAATGCATAGTTATTATAGAAGGGATCAGAGCTTGATGGGTGATATCCGACAACAGCAACATCACAGCCGTTTGCTATTAAATCATCAATTCCCATAGCACAGCCAGGACAATATGGGCACCATGTCGCAGTAAATGTTTCCACAACTACCATATCTCTTTCTACTTCTTCTGCCATTAATATTGAAATTACCAGAAGAGATAATACTGTTATTATTATTATTTTTTTCATCTTTACCACCTTTCTCTATTTTTTTGTTTTAAGTTTCATTACATCTATACATACTCTTTATTAACATTTTAATCTTACTGTCAAGAAATAATTCAAAAGTTTCAAGAAATTTTTATCACTTAGTCACTTACGGAATTAAACTTACCAACAAGTTATCGTGAAATTCCTAAATCATTTTCAACTGAAATAATCCCACTCGCAGAGTGGCCTTTTCTCAATGCTTGCCCCGTTGAATAATGCGATTTCTACTGATGAACTATCATTTCTAAGATTGCTATTCTACGGGGCTTGATAATGAAAAAAAATAGATTCTCAAAATGTAGTTGTTAATTCTAAT
>JACNFI010000008.1 GCA_014384665.1 Candidatus Cloacimonadota bacterium | reverse complement strand
CACATATTCTTGATGCAGCGTCGCAATTCGGAAAAGTGTATGCAATTATTGGTGGTATGCATGGATTCAGTGAATTTGAATTATTCAAAGACTTAGAACTAATTTGTCCTACACATTGTACACAACACAAAGCAGAATTAAAATCTCTATATCCAGAAAAATATATTGAAGGTGGAGCGGGAAGGATAATTGAAATTTAAGAAAAACTATGATAACATAGTGCAATAAACCCTGTTAAATAATTCACATTATTATGTAATTTTTTATCTTCTTTGGTTTGTTATACTTAACGGGGTAAACCGCAAATAACAAATATCAATCCCCGATTAAGCCCGTTCCTGACGAGCTCAGGAATCGGGGATAAATTCTTTACCCCGTTAGATTTTTATTATTATCATAGTTGAAATGTAGTGAGATTATAAAATTGATAAAAATCAATAAACTATATTATTTGATAATTATCTAACGGGGCAGGTAAATTCCAAAATCCAATAACCAAATTACCAAAATATTTGGTTTCAGTCATTGGAGTTTATTTTTATTTAGAATTTTGGATTTGAGATTTACCCTGTGAAAAACGAAGTCCCCCGTTGCGGGATTTCACAGGGTGAATTTTATTTGTAATACTATAATGTTTGAAGAAAATTTAGAAAAATTAAAAGACGGATTCAAACAATTACCGGGTATTGGAGAAAAAACCGCAGAACGACTTGCATTTTATCTAATAAGTGGTGATAAGCAAACCGCTTTAAATCTTGCAGATTTGATTACTAATTCTATTAATGCAATTAAGAGATGTGAAATATGCAATATGCTTTCCGAGAATAGTCCTTGCTTTTTTTGTGCAGATGAAAATCGTGTAACAAATAGTATTTGTGTAGTTGAAAAAACACAGGATGTTTATCTAATAGAAGATACGAATGAATACAAAGGTAGATATTTTGTTCTTGGTAATCTTATTTCTCCTATTGATGGTATTGGACCCAAGCATATTAATTTCCAGAAATTAGAAAAATTAGTTAAACAAGGAAATATTACAGAAATTATTTTAGCCATTAATCCAAGTAGTACTGGGGAGACAACAATAGCATTTATCACTTCAAAACTTAAAAAAGAAGAACTAAAAATAACAAGATTAGCAACAGGACTCCCCGTTGGGGGTGATATAGAATATACAAGTTCAAAAACTTTAGCAAGTGCTTTGAAAAATAGAAATAAAGTATAATTAAAATATTAAAAAATAATGAGTTATTCCAAAATAAATTACCCAGCTAATTTTTGAACGAATTCATTAGTATTCACTTCCTAAAACCATTTTTTTTCTAACGAATGTTCTCCATAAATTCTACATAAGGTGAATTCACCTTTGACAGTAATCTTAAACAGAGTTGTACCAGAAAACTGCCTTTGGTTTGACGGGTTTAGTTAAATCAATGTTTAAATTCATTTTTTTTGATTTTAATTCGCCTGAGGAAAAATATCTAAAGGATATAAATATGGTTCTCTTTCAAAATGTATAGTTAACTAATAAGAATCTCTCTTATAGAATTTTTTATAAAGGAGTGCTGAAAACGAGTTCTCCCGATATATCGGATTGTCGTCAACTTAACGATAAAAGATTTAGATGTATTTTCTTTGGAAAGCCTTAAAAGGCTTAATATTAGCCCTTTATATCTGATCCCAGCCATAACCCAGTGAAATATTCCTTACAGAATTTCACGGGTTAAAAATGGCTGGGCTACGGATTTTTTATGCCAATTTCAGTAGCCCAGTGCTTTAGCGCTGGGGATAGATAAGCAAAGCTCCCTTCCAGGGGCTTTATCCCCTGTATTTTGCAACAAATTCTCCTTAAGTTGACGCCTATGCGATATATCGGGAGAACGAATTCATCCTTCGTAGTTAATCCTTAGTAGTAGCATGATATGGGGAATGGATACTACGGAGAACGGGCTTTCAGCCTTGTAGCACTTGCGAAAAGTTTACCCCGAATCCCCGATTGAATCGGGGACGGGGTTCGTTTTCGCACTCCGAATAGATTATTTTAGAAAACTGAAGATGTAATATTAAGTTTCTATACCTATAGTTTTTGAAAGAGAGCCATAAATATAGTAATAACCAGTAATGTTTGTGTAATCACTCCCAAGATTTCACTGGAATAATAATGGAATTAAAAAAGCAATTAGGTCTTCTTGATGTATTTTGTATTGCTGCAGGAGCAATGATAAGTTCAGGGTTATTTGTTTTGCCTGGCATTGCTTTTGCTAAATGTGGTCCTTCTGTAATTATTGCATATTTAATTGCAGGAGTCATTTTCATACCAAGTTTATTATCAAAAGCAGAACTTGGAACTGCTATGCCCAAAGCTGGGGGGAGTTATTTCTTTATTGAGAGAAGTATGGGACCTGCTGCTGGAACATTAGGTGGATTAGCCAGTTGGTTTAGTCTTGCTCTGAAAAGCGCATTTGCCCTTATTGGTATTGGAGCATTTACCATTCTCATTTTTCCATCTATTACAGATGCACAATTACAAATCAAAATCATTGCTATTACTTTTTGCATAATTTTTACTATACTTAATCTGACAAGTGTTAAATTTACTGGAAAATTTCAGATTGTTTTGGTGCTAACCCTCTTAGGAATACTTTTTATTTATAGTGCCTTTGGAATAAAAGATATAGATTTGAATAGATACATCCCGTTTTCGCCAATGGGATTTGGTTCTATCATTCCTGTGGTTGGGTTAGTTTTTATCTCTTTTGCCGGGGTTACAAAAATAGCAAGTATAGCTGAGGAGATAAAAAATCCAAAGAGGAATTTGCCTCTTGGAATGTTTTTGTCTTTCTTTATTGTTCTCATTTTTTATGCTTTTGTGGTATTTGTAACGGTAGGTGTTCTTAATCCAGAGCAGTTGAGCCATTCTCTTATACCTATCTCTAATGGCGCAAGAATATTTATGGGCTCGTTTGGTGTGATAATTCTAGCCATAGCTGCGCTTTTTGCATTTTTCTCTACGGCCAATGCAGGGATTTTATCTGCTTCCAGATTTCCTCTTGCAATGAGTAGAGACCACTTATTGCCTGATTTCTTTGGTAAAATAAATAAAAAATTTAGTACACCCTATGTATCTGTTATTCTTACCAGTATTTTTATGATTGTTATGATTTCCTTTCTTAATCTGGAAAATCTGGTAAAAGCTGCTTCTACTATGCAGATTATTCTGTTCATCTATGTTAATATTTCAGTTATTGTAATGCGAGAAAGCAGGATTCAGACATATCGCCCTTCATTTCGTTCACCATTATATCCCTGGATTCAAATTGGTGCAATTATAATATATGGATTTCTTATTATTCAAATGGGGAAAATCCCTTTGTTTATTACTGGTTGTTTTATCGTTCTTTCGATTTTGTGGTATATTATTTATGTCCGTTTTAGAGTTAAAAGAAAGTCAGCACTTATTCATATTGTAGAAAGGATTACAGATAAGAAGATAGCAAGTTCTACACTTGTCAGCGAATTAAAAGGTATTTTAGTACAACGAGATGATATTGTTGAAGATAGATTTGACAAACTTATCAGTAAATGCGAAATATTGGATATAGAGGAGTCAATGACTGCAGAGGAATTCTTTAAGACTATTGCGGAACATCTATCAAACAGGCAAAATATTAATGCAGATATGTTGTATGACCTTTTGATTAAAAGAGAAGAGCAATCAACAACAGCTTTACAACCCGGTATGGCAATTCCGCATATTATTATTGAAGGAAATAAAATATTTGATATTATTTTAGCAAGATGCATAGAAGGTATTATTTTCTCTGAAGATTTACCCCCTGTTAATACAGTTTTTGTATTGATTGGTTCTCGCGATGAGCGTAATTTTCATCTTCGGGCATTGATGTCAATAGCACAAATTGTACAACAACCAAATTTTGAAAGGCAATGGCTTAAAGCTGAAAATATTGAAGATTTAAGAAATATAATTTTATTATCAGAAAGAAAAAGAGATCAATAATGAAAGTTAAAAAGAAATTATATCGCGAATTGAAGAAACAGAAAATTGCTGGAGTTTGCAGTGGTTTTGCAGAATATTTTGATATTGATGTTTCAATTGTTAGAATTATTTGGGTTTTACTTACTATAATGGGTGGCGCAGGAATTATTACTTATATTATAGCAATTTTAATTATACCAAAGAAGCCTGATGATTATGTTGAAATTGTTGTGGAAGAGAATAAGGAGAAAAAGAAACTAACATTAAGCAAAGAAGATAGAGTTATCCTGGGTGTTTGTGGTGGATTGGCTGAATACTATGAGATTGACCCTATTTTGATAAGAGTAATATTTGTATTTATGATTCTTTCTATTGGTTTTGGGATTCTTTTATATCTTTTGCTTGCTTTAGTCATTCCTAAAAAAAAATTAGTATAGATCCATCTATTTAATGTTTTTCAGTAAACTAAAAACCTTGAGTTAAGTTTGCTTTAGCTGACTTGACTTAAGTTTTCTAACTTATTGAAATAAATCAACTTAACTCAAGACTATCGTCTTAAGTCAAGTTTCCATTTATCGAAAAAATCGACTGTACGGACAGACTCTATTTAATATAATAAAAGATTCTAAACAGAATGCGATTTTTTAATATATGCATTAACTTACTATATTTTTTACAATTTTTTACATAATACAAATTTAATGAAAAGAATACTGTTAATAATCGGAATTATCCTCTTTTTTACTAATACTTTTTCTCATGAATATTTTTCATTATTGGATAACAAAAAGATTATTAGAATAACCGATAATACTGAATATTATGAACTTGACTTTCAAAACATAATAGCGAATTCAGAGATTGTTACAGTTCAGAATGATACACTTCAAAAAGGGATAAATTACAAAATTTTTTATAAAGAGGGGAGAATTAAAATTCTTAAACCATACACAGCAGATACAGAAATTATTGTTACATTTAAGGTTTTTCCCAAAAAGCTGAAATATTCATTCTCAAAATTTAAAAAGCAAGTAGTATCAGGCAAAGAAGAGTATCGTCCATTAAAGGAAACCCAGCAGAAGCCAGTATATTCTTCATCAAATTTAAATATTTCTGGAAGTAAAAGTTTTGCTATTTCAGTAGGTAATAAGGAAGATGTTGATTTGGAGCAATCGCTCTATTTACAAATTGATGGTGAGTTATCTGATAAAATATTTATAAAAGCACAACTTTCAGATAATAATTCGCCAATTGCTCCTGAAGGAACGACGAAAAAATTAAGCGAATTTGATAAGATGTTCATAAAGGTCCATTCAGGCAATTACTCAATATCTTTCGGAGATTTTTTTGCCAAATTTGACGATACTTATTTTGCGAATTATGATTACAAATTAGAGGGAGTTAATTTTATGTGGGAAGGGGCACAATCATTTGAAGCCGCAGCTGCAGTATCTAACGGTGATTTTATGTCATATAAATTTTATGGAACTGAAGGGATACAGGGGCCATATTACCTTCCTGGCAAGAATAGCTCAAGCACTAAAGTATTAGCTGGAACTGAAAAAATCTATCTGAACGGTAAATTACTTACACGAGGAGAAGATTATTCAATAGATTACAATGAGGGTTCTCTAACATTCAACAATAATATTATTATTACTGAGGATTCATACATTATAGCTGATTATGAGTATTCTGCAGAAGATTACAGGAGTAATATTTATCTAAGTTCAGGATATTTTTCTTTTTTAGATGCAAATGCCCAAATATCTTTTAAGGTTCTATCTAATAACGATGATAAAAACAAGCCCTTGAATTTTAGTTTTTCTAAAGACGATAAAGAAATTTTAGCTAATGCAGGTGATGACCCAAAGAAAGCTCGAAAAAATGGTGCTGACACAGTTGCAATTGGGGAAGGAAATTATACTCTTGTAGATTCATATTATGTTTATGTAGGTTTTGATTCAACAGGAAATTATTTTGTAAGTTTCTCTTATGTGGGTCAAGGGTATGGTTCTTATCAGAAATCAGGTTATAACCAATTTGAATGGAAAGGAAAAGGTAATGGAGATTATATTCCAGAAATTCAACTACCTTTGCCAAATAAAAGATTTAATCTGGATTTTAGCACCAAATTAAAATTTGCTCTGTTTTCTTTATATTCTGAAGGAATTTATTCAAATTATGATAAAAATAGTTTCTCCGAAATTGATGATAAAAACGATAATGGATACGCACTATATAATAAATTGAATTTTACAAATAATATTTCAACATTCGGGAAAACAAACATCTCTTTTTTCTATAAATATAGAGACAAGAATTTTTATTCATTAGCAAGAACTGAATCTGCAAAAATAGAATACGAGACCGCCGGGTTTATAGACGCAGATACGGTAGAGATACACCAATATGGCAGTAATGTTGATATAGAACTGCATAATTGGGCAAAAAATTATGTAGAATTTTCTGAAAAAAATATGAAAAACATAGCAAAGCAAAGTAATTTCTCAAATCGTTTTTCATACATCCAAAATAAAAGTATATCATTTCTGCCATCCTTTAATTATTCATATTCTCTGATAAAAGAAAAAACTAAATTAAGCGCTTCCTCCAATAATCAGCAGATTAAACAACAAATTCATGATTTGAATGGAGAATATAAGTATGATTTTTTTGATGTTCAAGCAGGTTATTATGAAAGACAACAAACATTTACCTGTATAACTTATAATGGTTTGAGATTAAATAAAAATTTCTATAAAACAAACTTAAACTTTAAAAATATTAAAATAAGTTTAGGATACGAACGAGAAAACCAAGATAGTTTAAAAACTGATTGGAAGAGATTTAAAAATGCATATTTGTTATTTAGCAACCTTTATTATGGTTATGAGAATTTCAATATAAACTCTAACTATTCACACAGGGAGAATAGATATTTTAACGGGGAAAAAGATACTAAATTTGATTTGTTTGATAACCAGTTATCAATTAATCTTCTAAAAAAAAGTATTAGCAATAGAATAAACTACAAAATTGGAAATATAGAAATCTATCCTAAAGTAAAACAACTAATCTATGTTGGGCAAGGTAATGGGAGCTATAGTTATATTGATAGTGTGTTGGTTTATGAAGGACCAGGCCAGGGTGATTATGAGTATGAAATTACTCGGGTCGGAACTCCTACACCCGTAACTGAATTGCAAGTAAATTGGTATCTTAATATAAATCCTGGAAGGGCTTTATATCATACTAATACAGAATTAGGTAATTTTTTGGGTAAATTCTTGTTCACTTCAGATATTTCTATTCAAGAGGAATCAAAAACTCCATATAAATTAAACCTGTATCTTTTAAAGAAAAAGGCTTTGATGAATGAAAAATATACTGATTATGGGTTTCAAAGATATAAAGCTCAGCTCTGGTATAATATTAAAAAGAATAAGATTGTTGCAAGATTCCTTTATGAAAAGACAAAAAAAATGGATAATAGATATGAAAATGAGTTCGATAAATTATGGCAAGATGATTATAATTTATCTCTTAATATTTTCAATGTAAATAAATGGAATTTTGAAAATAAGATTGGGTTTAAAGATAAGACATCCAATTATCAGACAGCAGAATTCTTAAAGTCAAAAATTTATAGTATTTCAACTGATATTGGTTATAAGTTCAATTATAATATGATTTTATCCAGCACCTTTGGTTATAATATTGAAGATGGCATTGAAGAAAACAGCTCAAACTCATATCGTATTTCTTCGTATATTATTGAACCAAAATTTGTTTATAATGTTGGAAGTAAATATCATTTTATGGTTCAGGTTTATTTTCAGGATAATAAAAGTAAGGGTTCTGATTATCCCCAATTTAATTGGGGATCAAATAATTTCATTAGTAAAAGAAATGGCTTAACTACACGCTTTACTTTGCAGTTTGACTACAGATTCAGTAAGTATGTTACTGGATTCTTGAAATATTATTCTGAGAAATACCCGGAATCAGATGTTAGACATCAGCTAAAAATGGAAGTGAGAGCGGATTTTTAAATGCTATTTTAGCCCCAAATTTAGAAATCTGGAAAGATTACGCAGTTTTTCTTGACAAAGATTTTTATCGGATAGATATTATTTTATAATATAGATTAAGTAGTTATTGGCAAATGCAATATAACTATTATTATAATCTACAAGATTAAATACGAGGTATAACAAATGGAATTTACTTTGACAGATTATATTAATTAGGGTCTGCTGAAAAAGTAATTTTTTATTGTTTGATAACAGATAGCATTTCTCTTAAGGAA
>JACNFI010000007.1 GCA_014384665.1 Candidatus Cloacimonadota bacterium | reverse complement strand
TATCTGCATTGGCGAGTTCCAGAAGTAATGCACAGGTTGCTATTTGGATTTTTCTAGTAGAATCAACTTTATTAATTTTATTAGTATTTGTTACTTTCTGCAGAAATAAATTCTTCAAGTTCATAATTCTATAAAAAAATCACTAATATTAATTGTCAAATATTTTGTCGTTGCCCTTTTAGTGTCCAGCCGGTTGCATCTGTGATTTTGACTTGTATAAATTTTCCAATTAGATTTTTATCTCCTGGAAATACAGCAATTTTATTATCTCTGGTTTTACCAGAAAGGTCATTTCTATTTTTTTTACTTATTTTTTCCACATAGACTTCAACAATTCTCCCTATCTGTTCTTGATATTTTTCATAAGTGATTTTCTCCTGCAAAGCAATCAGTTTTTGTAATCTTTCCAGTCGTATTTTCTCATCAATTTGCTCGTTAAATTTAGCAGATTGGGTTCCCTCACGAGTAGAGTACTTGAATGTAAAAGCATAATCAAATCTGATTTCTTTCATCAGATTGTAAGTTTCTAAAAAATTATTTTCATTTTCGTATGGAAATCCACACATCACATCAGTTGTTATGGCAATATTCGGCATAGAATTTTTTAGCTTCATAATAATAGAGAGGTATTGCTCAACCGAATATCCTCTATTCATTTTTTCTAAAATTCTATTTGAACCTGATTGAAGTGGCAAATGGAGATGTTCACAAACTTTATCTTCCTTTGTCATAACATCAATCAGTTTGTCTGACAAATCCTTCGGGTGTGAAGTAATAAAACGCAAGCGTTTTATGGTATCTATTTTTGAAGCAAGTTTAAGCAAAGTTGGGAAACCAATATCATTGTCTTTATATGAATTTACATTTTGTCCTAATAATGTAATGTCCTTGAAACCATCATTTCCAGCATTTTCAATTTCTTTTAAAATTTCAATATGATTTCTTGAGCGCTCTCTACCACGAACATAGGGGACTATACAATATGAACAGAAGTTATTGCATCCACGCATAATAGTTACGAATGCATTTACACCCTTTTTTCTATAAGGAGAAATATCACTATAATTCTCTTTATGATTTGCTTTAAGCAAAGATATTGAGCATTTATTCTCAAAGCAATTTTTTATAATTTTTGGTAAATTACGATATTGTGCAGTTCCAACTGCGAAATCAAGGCAATCTATTTTCTGTAATAGCTCTTCTCCACATCGTTGGGCAACACATCCAATCAGTCCAATAATCAAATCTGGCTTCTTTTTTTTTCGACTCCCTTCTTGAGTAATACGACCAATAACTCTATCTTCAGCATGTTGACGAACTGTGCAGCTATTGAAAATAATTATATCTGCATTATTAATATCTTCAGTTAATTCGTAACCATATTCAATTAGTAAACCTGCAACCATTTCGCTGTCAGCCACATTCATTTGACAGCCGTATGTCTGGATGAAAAATTTTAAAGGCTTTGGATTATGAATCATTTTCAATTCCTATTCTTACATTCTAGTTTTTCCTAACGAATAATAAATAACAAATATTAATTTTCCTCAAAATATGTCAAAAATAATAACTTTTATAACGAAATTATTTGGAAATCTCAATTTATATCCCCATAGAAGAGATAAAAAATCCTGTAACCAAAACTAATATAAAAAAAATTTAATTACTCAAGCTTCGCCCGCCTGCCAAAGTTCATCCTTCGCAGTCCGCCAATCCCGATTTATCGCAACTCCCCGATATATCGGGGAGTTGGCGGAGCGTCAGAAACAGTCAAAAGTTATCAAATCCCCTTATGACAGCGAACAAAGTGAGCATTTTGACAGCGAAGCGTTATGACGGCTTTAGCCATTATGACAGCGAACCGTTATGACAATGATTGAAAGAAAACGATTTATGCTGTTTTAGAAATTGCGAAACTTGAGATTGAATTATAAATTATTATTGTATGAATGGCAGAAACTTATTGTCCTTGACATTAAAATTTTAGGACTAACAAAAGAGCAAAAAAATGTTGGGGGCATAATGTCGGAAAAACTCGTTTATGGAAATATCAGCAGTAAAGAAGCGATGGAATTAGATAACAGATACGGTGCTCATAATTATAAACCCCTTCCAGTAGTAATTGCAAGAGGTGAAGGTGCTTTTGTTTGGGACCCAGAGGGAAAAAGATATTTTGATTTTCTCTCGGCATATTCTGCACTAAATCAAGGACATTGTCATCCAAAAATTATCAAAGCAGTTATAGAACAAGCAAAGATACTGACGCTCACTTCTCGTGCATTTTTCAATAATAAACTTGGGGAATATGAAAAATTTATAAATGAATTTTTTGGCTATGATATGGTTCTCCCGATGAACACAGGAGCAGAAGGTGTTGAAACAGCCATGAAACTCTCCCGTAAATGGGGATATGAAAAAAAGGGGATAGAATCAAACAAAGCAAAAATAATTGTTTGTGAGGGTAACTTCCACGGTCGTACTATTGGTGTTATCTCAGCTTCAACTGACCCTGAATCTACAAACAACTTTGGACCTTTTCTTCCAGGCATTATTAAAATACCTTACAATAATCCAGAAGCATTAGAAAGGGTTTTAGAAAAACAAGGTGAAGAAGTATGCGCCTTTCTGGTGGAACCTATTCAGGGTGAAGCAGGAGTAATTGTTCCTGACCAAGGTTATTTGAAAAAAACTTTTAATATATGCAAAGAATATAATGTATTATTTGTTGCAGATGAAATTCAAACTGGTATTGGCAGAACGGGTCGGCTTCTTGCATGTGAATATGAAGGAGTAAGACCTGATGTACTTATTCTTGGGAAAGCAATCTCAGGAGGAGTTCTTCCAATCTCTGCTGTGCTGGCAGATAAGGATATTATGTTAGTTATCAAGCCCAATCAGCATGGTTCAACTTTTGGGGGATTTCCTCTGGCTTGTGTGGTTGCAAAAGCTGCCCTACAAGTTATTAAAGAAGAGCATTTACCTGAAAATGCAGAAAAACTCGGAAAAATATTTCGTGAACAAATAAAGAAAATAGATTCCCCTCTAATTAAGATAATTCGTGGTAAGGGCTTATTTAATGCCGTAGTTATTAAACCCACAGCTTCTATGGAAGCATGGGATATTTGTCTAAAACTTGCAAAAAAAGGTCTGCTTTGCAAACCCACACATAAAGATATTATTCGTTTCACTCCACCATTAGTTATAACTGAAAAACAACTTAAGGAAGCGATCGGAATCATTAAAGATGTTTTTTCCAAATTGGGTTAATATGTAACATTATTTGATTATTATACGAGGAAATTTATATATGAAACATACATGTCCCGATAATCGGGACGCAAAGGAGTATGAAAATTATTCACCCTGTGGAATAATGCTTTGCATTTCATGCCAAATGCAGATCCTTCGGAAAAATCTTTGATTTTATTCCACAGAGTAAATAATTCAAAAAAGTTTAATTTTATGAATAAGATTTTGTTCGTGCCTGTCCCGTTAGATGCTTGCTATCTAATGGGGTTAGTTCGTGTCCCCAATTTAATTGGGGATCGTGGCTAAAAGAAGAGATTTTCAGATGAAAATTGGAATTAGAAGAGAAGATAAAAGCAAATGGGAACGAAGAGTTCCCCTGATACCTGAGCATACAAAATTATTAAAGGAAAAATATGATATTGAGACGATTTTGCAGCCATCTAACATTCGCATCTTTTCTGATTTTGAATATAGAAATGCGGGAGCTTTAATAAAAGAGGATTTATATAACTGTCCAGTTGTTCTTGGAATAAAGGAAATGCATAAATCATTCTTCCTTCCAAATAAAACTTATCTGTTTTTTTCTCATGTAATAAAAGGACAGCCCTTTAATATGCCAATGCTACAACGAATATTGGATTTGAATTGCAATTTGATTGATTATGAAAAGTTTGAGGATGAGAAAAATAGACGGATTTTATTCTTTGGCAGATTTGCTGGCATAGCTGGAATGATAGACACACTTTGGGCATTGGGACAAAGATTAACTTATGAAGGTATATCAGACCATTTTACAGAAATAAAAAAAGCATATCAGTATGAATCTTTGGAAAAGGCAAAAAATAGTATAAACAAAATTGGAGAAAAAATAAAGAAAGATGGGCTTCCGGATAGTCTTACTCCTCTTGTGTGCGGAATTACAGGCTATGGGAATGTCTCTAAAGGAGCTCAGGAAATTCTTGATGAACTTCCAATTATTGAGATTACACCTTATCAACTCTTGTTATTAAAAAATAATACAAAAGTTTCTCATAATCATATCTATAAAGTAGTTTTCAAAGAAGAACATATAGTTAAGCCAAAAGATAGAAATACGAATTTTGAATTGCAAGATTATTATAAAAACCCTCAAAATTACAGAGCTAAATTTGAAAATTATATTCCTCATTTGTCTATACTTGTTAATTGTATTTATTGGGAATCTAAATACCCAAGATTAGTTTCAAAAGAAAATCTAAAATCATTTTATAAAAAAGATAATAAGCTGAAGTTAAAAATTATTGGAGATATTAGTTGTGATATAAAAGGTTCTATTGAGATAACTTCAAAGTTCACTGAACCAGATAATCTTGCTTATATTTATAATCCAATATCTGATAAGATTGATGATGGCATTGAAGGTAGCGGTATTGTAGTTGTTGCAAGAGATAATTTGCCTTGTGAAATTCCAAGAGCATCATCGGTATATTTCAGTAATAAATTAATAGATTTTGTTCCACAAATTGTAAAAGCACATAGTTCAAACTTCTTGAACAAAAATGCTCTTCCAAAGCCAATTCAAAAGGCTTTAATCGTACATAATGGAAAACTTACAAAAGATTTTGAATACATAAAGAAATACCTTTAAAATTTGATATATCAAAATAGTATAGTATTTTTATTATTTTACTTTTTCATATTTATTGGGATATTACTTCTATTAGGACAATATTACTATTCGCTATTCAATATTTTAGAAAGTTCAGCTGAGTATGAAAGACAATTTCAGATTAGATAAATATAATGAGTTCTGCAAAATAATCAATTACACCCTCATTGTCATTCCCGTGAAAACGGGAATCCAATATTATAGAGGTTTCTGGATTCCGCATCAAGTACGGAATAACAATAAAACCGTATTTTGCATAAAATTCATTAGATGAGTCCGCTCTAAAAACCCCTAAAGGGGTTAAAATTGTGTTTTTTAAATGTTGCCCACAGTTGAAACTGTGGGCTTCTATGACACTAATTCGCCTATAGATAGTGTATTAGGTGGTCCGCAATTTTTGTAATATCACATTCAAAATTTGCGTTCACCCCGTTAGATAATTTTATTATCCGGGTGGAGATAGAAATAAAAAACTGAATATCTAACGGGGTAAATTCGCGTTCATTCGCGGTTAAGGACTTTTTATAGTAGACTCATTAGATAAATATAAAAAACGGAGAATGTAAATTTAGCGGAGAAAAAATATATGGATTTTGGGAAAAGAAAGTAAATGAATGATAAATAAAGAAATAATATTAAAAGATTGGAGGAAAAAATGTTAAAAGAAATAACTCTCATTTTGTTGGCTTTATTAATGACTTTTAATAAAGCATTTTCACAAACAAGAGAACCTTATTTAGCCGGGACATGGTATCCGGGAACTAAAAAGGAACTTGAAAAAATGCTTAAGGATTTCTTTCAGAATGTAAAATTAAATGAAGCAAACAAAAAAATTATCCCATTTGGTCTTCTATCTCCTCATGCCGGGCTTGTATTTTCTGGACAAGTAGCTGCTTATGGTTACTCGCTTCTTAATAATAAGGATTATAATACGGTTATTCTGATTGGACCAAGCCATCATTATCAAACAGGATTTGTTTCAATCTATGATGGCGACTATTATAAAACTCCTATTGGTAATATCCCGATTGATAAAGAAATAACCTCTGAAATTTTACAACAAAACAAAAAATTCAAATTTCAGGAGTATGTACATATTCAGGAAAATAGCCTTGAAACCCAGATGCCATTTTTACAATATGTATTATCCAAAGGATCCCCGCCAAAAGTGGATCCTTTGGACACCTCTGGCAGAAAAGATTTTAAGGTTGTTCCAATTCTTACAGTTACAAATGATTTATCTCTACTAAACAAGCTGGCAGAAGCTATTATCAAAGTTATGGAAGAAAGTGATAAAGAAATCCTTTTAATTGCCAGCAGTGATATGTCACATTTTCATGATTATAAATATGCTGTTGAAATGGATCAACATACAATTGACCTGATTTTAGATAGAAAATGGGATAAATTAAATAGAGATATTTTTTCGGGTAAGTCTGAGTTGTGTGGCTTCTTTGCCTTTTATACCTTTGTTAAGATAGCACAGCATTTTGGATGCGATAAAGGGATTTTGTTAAAATATGCAAATTCTGGTGATATAACAGGTGATACGAAATCAAAAAGTGTAGTAGGATATTCCTCAATTGTTTTTCCCAAGGAAGAGAAAAGAGAAGAAACAAAACTATCCCCCGCAGATAAAGAGCATCTTCTTGTTTTAGCAAGACAAAGTATTGAATATTATCTTGAAAATAAAAAAATTATACAACCAGAAAAGCCAAAATCTATAATTTTAAATAAAGAAAGAGCTGTTTTTGTAACCTTGAATAAAAACCATAATTTGAGAGGTTGTATTGGACAAATGATTGCTCAAATGCCCCTTTATAAAGCTGTTGCAGAGATGGCAGCATCAGCAGCTTTTAATGACCATCGTTTTGGTCCTGTTAAGAAAAATGAACTTAAGGATATTTCTATTGAAATTTCAGTGCTTACACCAATGAGAAGGATTAAAAGTATAGATGAAATAGAAATGGGTAGAGATGGTGTTTATGTTAAGAAAGGCATGCAGACAGGAGTGTTCCTTCCACAAGTGGCAGAAGAAACAGGATGGGATAAAAAGACTTTCTTGGAAAATCTCTGTGCTCATAAAGCATTTCTGCCAAAGGATACATATCTTGATAAAGATACTGAAATTTATATCTTTCAGGTAGAGAAATTTACTGAAGGGTGTTCATCTGCTGGAAATTAATAATTGTTTTTTATTAGTTGTTCAATATTTCTCTTAAAATTTATCTAATTTTTTCTATAATATAATTCCAATGTAACACATTACCAAGAAATTCACCAACAAAAGTCACCTTATACTCAGGGCAACAGCGGGGACCACCAAAATCATCGCTAACAAATATCTTATTATCCCTTACTTGTATATTGAATCTAATATTTGTAGAACCTCTTTTAAATACAGATTTATCTGTTGGAATACCGCTGAATTTATCTAACAAAACAACCTTATTACTGTCATTTATTGTGAAAAGATAAGCAATGTATTGATATTTATAACTTGCCGATATAGTTGAATATTCAATTTCTACAAGTGCATCTAATATATTGTCTTTATTAAAATCCGAGTAATATACATTCCTTAATATTAATTCTGAAGCTTTGAGTTCAGGAGGTACATTTAAATCCTTTTCAGTATATTTAAATTTTCCATTCTTTAGTATAAATTCGGGAATACTTATTGGGTTTACTGTATTTTCATACATATATGAACCTTTTTGGAATAACCAAATTTCATCCCAAAAAACATTTTTGAATGAAGGATAAGTATGATTGTTAAAGTCAATCTCCATAATCTTGTTATTTATATTTTTCACTTGTTGAGCATTAATATTTAAAAAAGTGAAAAAGCACACAAATATCAATATCATAAAAGATAATTTCTATTTCATAAGCTGGAGTTTTTTATGTATTATACATTGCTTTCTAATGGTTAGGCGAAGCCGGGGTTCAAGCAAACAATTATATGCCCGTTCTCCGTAGTACTAATTGGCTATGCAACATACGAACTGCTTATATGGTTAGTCGCTTAAAAAATGAAACTTACCAACAAGTTGTCGTGAAATTACTAATTACTCCCGACCTGGCGGGACTAATTTCTAATAAAACTTCAAATATCAAATATCAAATAGGTTTTTTATGTTTGGATTTTAGATTTTTTAGGCATTTGTGATTTTAGGTATTTTGAGGTTTAAATATTTGGATTTTGACATTTTATTTGACATTTGAAATTAGGATTTAGAAATTTTCTAATTTATCACAAATTAATATTTTCCTGTTTGGTTCTGGTTCATCCTTCGTAGTAACTACGGAGAACGGGCTTGCCCAGGTTAGGCATATCCCTAAAATTATTTATAAAGAAAGTGCAAATCATTTCACACCAACGATGGATTCTTTTGTACAAAAGTGATGGTATCCC
>JACNFI010000006.1 GCA_014384665.1 Candidatus Cloacimonadota bacterium | reverse complement strand
GTTCTTTTGAAACCTGATTTGCTCCTCCGATTGAATAGATTTCATCATCAAAGAACACATCAATCCATTCTCTATTGAAAACCTGAGAAGCTCCGTCAGTACTACCCTGCATCCCCCAGCCGTAACGACTGTTTGCAATAAATGTTGAAGTAGCAGTTTCCATTGTGGAGATTTTTTCTGCAAAACAGTCAGAACCATAATAGCCGTATGAATCTCTATTATCATAAGAACCAGAATAACAGGCCTGGGTATATCCGTTGATAAAGTTGTGATTAATGCCATTGTTTGTGATATTATTAGTTGTGAGCTGGTTATTATCAATGTTCAAGCAATGTGTTACACTTCCATGACCAAGGTGACAAAGTAAATTTGGACCAAGATTTAATTGCTCATATAAATCATTGGATGACCAATAACCATGCATTTCATACAAAGTGTTTATAGTCCAATCAAGAGGAATACCAACCGTAGTATATCCATTACTACTACATCCGCCAATTAACTCATTCATATATTGTCCGCCATAAGTGCCGGGCCACAGATATTCTCCAATTAACAGAGCTGATTTTAATTCATCAGGGACAGGTGTTTCAGAATATAGTGTCATTTTGTTAATCACATTAGCAATTTCTGAAATGTTATTCATACAGACTCTTCCAATATAGAATTCTGCTAAAAGGTCTGCTTCATCTGGTTCACCCCATCTGTTGTCATTATCATTGTTCCAATCGGGACCAGGACCTGCCGCAGAGGTTCTATCCAGACAGGCATAATACATATCTGCAGGAATATCATACTCCGCATAACCACCCCCCGGGTCAGCAAAAAGCCCGCGATGTGGAATAATATTTTCAGAAGGATTATTTGGTGCAGAGTCTCCTCCAAGAAGAACAAATTGAATAGGACCTTGTGAATATTGAGCAATGAAATAATTTCTGAGTTTATCCTGATTATCCACACCTGTATATTCCTCATAGATATCACTAATTAGCTCAATTTTTGTGCGATAGCCACGATGAGAGTGAAAATCTACAAATAGTTGAAAATTATCAGCATAAGTAGAAGAGGTGACAATAATATAATCGTATACATCTCTATCTCTTATTTGTGTTATAGTGTAACTATTAATATCTTCAAAATTATCTACTAAACTTTGTAGACGTTTTTCAATTAATGGATTTTCAAATAGAAATCTGCCTGCTGTTTTTGCAGTATCGTCATATTCAGTTTTTAGTGTAACAACTATCTCTTTATAGTATGACAGTTCTCCGGTGGAAGGAATATACTTTATAGCCGTTATCGCAAGAAATCCAATGGAATAGCCTGCAAGATAATTGGTGGAATAGTCTGTAAACTGCATTGCGGGGAATTGGTTTGAACTTTGATAGACTTCTAAATTTGGTTCAGTGAACACAACTCCTTCAAGTTTTGAGAGAGGAACCTGTTTTTGTTTTGGATAAAGGTTATAATTACCCAAACTTATTTCATTCCTTAAATTTAAGGAAACATTTGTTACTATTTCATTTTGAGGAAGTAGTAGTCTGACTCCAACATAAGGTATTTCAGGTTCACCCGGATTACCTAATGGAATTCCATCTTTAACCTGGATTTTTGTATAATCACCTTCAGAAATCAAAGCAGGTTCATCAAAGTAATATGTTTTTGAGATGGTACCTGCCAGACATGTCATTGCTCTGATAAGAAGCAGTAATGTTAAGACTTTGATTGTTTTCATCTTATACCTCACTTATTATTTTTATTTTATTGATATAACTTTCCTTTTTCAAATAAAATAGAACCATCAACCTTAATGGTTTTATTCAGCATAAAGAATTGTGCTATCATATCAGAATCCACTTTACTTGACTCCAATTCATCCCAACCCACTTGTAAGCTAATAGCACCATATATTTTTGAATTAATAAAGGGATGACCAATATTCTGATACAGTGCAGGATTAAGGCCTATACAAAATGAACCAACTACATCCTTATCACCTTCAGCATTGTCAAACATTTTTTGTATCTCATTATTATTTGATTTTATGGTTTTTAATTTTCCTTTTTCTATTTTGATAAAGACATCTTCAAATTTTTTATCAAACAAATATGCAAAATCAGTATGGAATTCACCATCAATGCTTCCATCCCCGATTATCCTGGTCCCCGCGTCCGCGGGGATAATCGGGGAGGGGACAAGTAGGGTGACGACCATACCACCCGGAAGTTCAGAGTCTGTTGATTGTAAATTTGCAATACCATCTTTAATTTTGATAGTTCTTTGTTTGGGTAGAGTTATTTTTAATTTACCTCCATTGTCATCTTTTATTTCAATATATCGGGCTGATTGTAATTTTTTTTGAACAAATTTACATTCTTTTTTTAGTGACTCGGAATTGATATAAAGAGATTTCCAGTACATTTCACTCCTGATTTCTGGACTCACATCTGATAAAGGACTATTTTGCAAGGTATCTATGGTTAAGTATCTTACCTTAGTCTGGAAAGTTTTACGAATATTTTTTCTTTTAATCTCTTCAATCTGATTGCTTTTTTCAATTAATTCTGGAGAAAGTTGCTCTTCGTCATCTTCGTCTAAAAATTCACCGGAGAATATTATATGAACATCAATTTTATCTATTAAGAAATCGCTGATAACATCTTTGGTAGCAAACTTTATCGGAACATTTTTGATGTAATTGGATTCAATTCTTTTTGACCAGAATATAGGAATAGCATAAGCACCATTTTTAGCAATTTCTACCATAAGGTCTTCCACCAATTTTTGATGCATTGGCTGATAACTAATAGCAACAACTTCGTTTTCTTTAATACCAAGATTTTGTTTGATTATTTTGTGTGCTATTTTTTTGAAGCTAATTTTAATAATTTTTTCTCGGCGCCAATCTTCTATTTCTTGATTAATGAAATTTTGTATTATTTTTGAATCATTAAGGTTAGCTGCACCGAGTGAAACATCCACAAAGAAATTTTTTGCAACAGCACGATAGTATTTCTTAACAGTTCCTCTTACTTGCTCTGAACGGATTAGTTCAATCAATCCGTTCTCTTCAAGTTGCTTCACATCATACCATAGCACATTTGGTTTAATGTTGAAAATTTCAGCTAATTCTTGTGTAGAATATTCTTTATCAACAAGATAGCGAAGCATCTTCAATCTTCTATCTGAAGATAAAGTTTTTATTGCTTTAATAGTAGAAATATAAAATATATCTGGCATATTAATTTCTTATCAGAATTGCAGGGCTTATAATAAAACCCCTCAATCAAACCTCTTCTTAATTTATCTTAATATTATCATTTTTTTAGTAATATTTTTCTTACCTACAGAGAGGTTATAGAGATAAATACCACTTGAAACATTTTTTCCATTCTCATCTTTTCCATCCCAAACGATATTAGGGGTTTGGGATTCGGGATTCGGGATTCGGAAAGTTTTCACCAGTTGACCTTTTATATTATAAATTCTTATTCGTGCCTGTTCGTGTAAGTTCGTGTAGTTCGTGGCTAAATTAAATGAAATTATGGTTGAAGAACTGAATGGATTAGGATAATTCTGGCCAAGGTAAAAGATGTTTTCTGGAATAATCTCTTCTTCATCCTCATCATCTTCTGGAATACCAAGCACCTTTGCCAGTAATCTATCTCTTGTAGATTCAAACTCTGCCACTGATTTCGGCTTCAATTCTGCTATCCTGCCAATGTATGATGCTCTAACACTATCATCTTCCATAAGCAAATATGTATAACCAGCATCAATAACTGCATAAACAGAATCTAATTCCGTATCAGGATTCTCTATTATATCCTCAAAGAAAGATATTGCTTCTGGATAGTTCTTAAGCTTGATTTTACAATAGTTTGCTAAATATGAGCTTAACTTACTTCTCTCAGAATCATAGTTACAATTCGGGTCAGTGAGATAATATCCCTGAAGTGAAGAGAAATCCTGGCCAGACACAGTTTCTAAGGGCAATAGGTTTCTCATACTGAAAATTGCATACTTACTTTCTGGATATAGTTCAATAATATCTTTATAAACCAATTTTGCCTGCTCATAGTTTTCTTGTTCAATTAACGAATCTGCTTCTGCATATAATTGTCCTGGCGAAGAATTCTCTGGAGATTCTGGAGTGCCAGGATTCCATATAGGAATATAATCAAAATAATCGCTTGGAAAGAAACGATGATCTCCATAATCTACTCCCCAGTAATTATCTTCTACATTCAACTCAAATGGAGGAACCGGGATAAACTCAAAAAATGCCATTAAATATTGATCTAAGGTCCCTTCATCATAGACATCATCTATTATTTTATTATGGTAAGTTTCTTCCGGATAACTATCTCCATCAAACGCGATCTCTTGATTAATGTTATCTTGAATGAGAGAATAAGGAGGATTCACATCACCGACGATTCTCATTGAACTTGAATGTATTGCAAAAATCCCCATTGAGTTATCAATAATACTATTATGGTGCAAAATATCAGCATAAGAATGATAAAGCATAATACCACAGCCCACATTATTTTCTATGGTGTTATTTGATATTATACGAGCTCTCGGAGCGCCACTTTCATAAATATAAAATCCGCCACCACATTCTGATATCTCGTTATCACATAACTCATAGCGGTCGTATCCAGTGATTGAAACAGCATAATTATCACAACCAATAAATGAGCAATCAGAAATATTTATACTTGGTAATGGACATGGCGGAGGTGGAGGTGCCAAATAGTTGCTATTTATACTTGAGTTAACAAAACTAGAATTGGAAAGATAAAGTCTATTCCCGAGTTGTTCAATATGAGAATTTATAAAGGTGCTATTACCAATATCTAACCGTTTAGATTCATTGTGAAGTTTGCATCTCTCAAAGGTTACATTGTTTATAGTAACAACTGAAGTGTTATTGTAAAGATAAAGTCCATCCCAGGATTTATCTTCCGGTGCTGTGAATAGAACATTATCATCGATTGATAGTTCTCCATAAATTTCAATACGATCTCCTAGTATTTCTTCGGGATTGGTTTCATCAGCAGGTATTGTTACATTGTTTCCTGTAAATATAACTCGATCTTCTATAATAAGAGATGCACCTTCATCAACAATCAGTCTGCCATCAATTAAATATACTTTAGTATAACTTGCAAAAGTTAATTCAGCTCCTTGTAAAACATGAGTATCTCCTCGAATATATATAAAATCCTCAATAAGCATATCTTCGCTTATTTCATGTGGTAAGAAAATTGTAATTGGAAGAATTGTAGATGTATCATTTAAAATCTGAACATTTGTTTCCGGATAGGAAATTTCAAATTCTTCACCATCTCGATAATCTATAATTGAAAAATTAATAATTTCACCATTATATTGGTCATCCTCATCATCCTCATCAATAACAAGAAAGAATTTATTCGGTGTTGTTTCTTCTATTATTGATGATATATCCAAACCAATTTCAATTGGTTCATCCGAAATTCCCTGCATTGGTAATAATCCACCATCACGGAAATTATAAGCCATATACCGTTGAGTATTCATTTCATATGGTACCGTAAGAGTTATATCTTCCGAAATCCCAGCTTTAATATTTATTTTATTTCTGGCAGAATGAGTCATTGTTACCTTGAATGTCATTTGAGGAATATGATTTTCTATAGGTTCTATCGTATAAGCATTACGCATCCAGGGACTACCACCTTCGAGTACTAACCAATATGGCAGATAACAAAAACCTTCATCATTTTCAGTTGGCCAGTGATCACCCCAACTATTAGCAATTTTAAAAGCACCAATCTCATCATCTGTGAATTGACCATTACCATCAAAATCATACATCACACCATCATTATAACCGACAAATGTTAAAGCATGACCTGAATTTGGATTTGTGCCCAATTGTGTAAAAATACTTTTTCCCGCTTCGGCACTCTCCGGTGGTAAAACATCTGTTTGGTAACCACTCCAATAAACGCCAAAGCAAGCTATACCACCAACATCAGCACCTACATTATGATGGTCTATCCATTGTTTCAGAAGATCTAAACCTTCAGGTGTTTCAATATTTATATAATTTTCAGATATCGAACGATTTTGCGTTGCAGAATAGTATTTGTCATATCCGGTCATCCATTTATAATCTAAACCTGCAATACCTTCCCAAGTAGCTACAGTGGGACACCCACTGTATATTTTTATTATCAGCCAGCCATCAATAAATGTAGAACCACAACTATTATCCCCATGATTCAAATAATTATATGTATAATGAGTTGGATACATGTTTTCTTCGACATCGGAAGGTAAATTTCTTAATCTGTTTATTTCATATGTAAAAGTGTAATATACTCCGGCTGCTTGTGCACAACTTCCACCTTGTTGCTGAAATATCGGCGGAAAGTAAATCTCATTAGAATTATCAACAACATCTCTAAGAACACGATGTAAAGATACTTCGGAAATAATCATTTCAGGTATGGAATCTAATCTTGCTTGAATCTCAGGTGTGATTTCAGAGAGATCACCTACATACCATGGTTCTCCGTTTGGATCCGGATTAAGATTTATTATCTGAGCATTTAATGAAGAAACCCAGATAATTACAACGATTATTAATAATACATTTCTTTTAATCATAATAATTTCTCCTTTTTACTTGATTAAAATCATTTTGTTCATTTCTGATATAAAATCATCAGATTTTCCTCCTGAGGAGGATCCGCCTTTGGCGGATATCCTGTACAGATAAACGCCTGATGATACCTGATTTTGATGTTGATCTTTTCCATCCCATATTATTTCATAATAACCTCCTTTCTGTGTTTGGTTGTTAATCAATGTTTTTATCAACTGTCCTTTAATATTGTAAATTTCTACTACACCTTCTTTCACAGTATGAGATAATTGATAAGAGATTCTTGTGTATGAAGTAAATGGATTGGGAAAATTGCTTAATTTAATATCTGTTATTTCTTGTATTGAAGAATCGTCTATTCCAACAGTTGATTGAACACTTCGGAAAATATGATTTATGCTTTCATAACTTATTGCATATATATAATCATCTTCTGAAATTGTAATAAATTCAATCCCTGTAGTCGGTGGCATTATTTCAGATTCAATTAAATCCCAACTTTCACCATTATCCCCAGAAAAATGAACAGCACCATTATATCCATCTAAATCCGAGCAACCGATAAAAATCTTTTCTTCTGAATTAATAGCAATAGAAGTTACCAAAACATCATCACATAACTCTGTCCAGGTTTCTCCATTATCGGAAGAACGGAAAACACCACCGCCATATTCATAATGCTGTCCACGGCTGCCAGCAAATATCTCATCATTTGAATTTATAGCCAAAGATGAAATATATTCATATTCCAATCCAATATGTTCCCAGTTATCACCCTGATCTGTTGAGCGATAAACTCCACCACCACCTAAAAAATGTGTTGTTCCTGCAAATAATATCCCTTCTGAATTCTCAACAATCGTATTTGTTACTTCACAATTTGAAAATGAAAGAACTAATTCCCAGCTTGCTCCATTATCGCTGGATTTACATATTCCTCCCCAGAAACCAACAAAGATATTATCATTGGAATCAATTGAAATAATATGAGAATTGGAAGTATAGCCTGTTTGAGTCCAAGATGTCCCATTATCCGTTGATATAAATATACCTAAATGATTACCTGCATATAAAGTATCAGAATTTGATATTATTGTAGCACAACATTCATCAAAACTTGTTTGCTCCCAATTTACCCCATTGTCAACTGATCTGTATAATCCATTACTCGTTGTGCCAGCAAATAGATATCCGATGGAATTTTTAACGATACAGTTTATACTTGAACCAGAACTAAAAATCGTCTCCCAGTAGTCCTGTGCATAACAAAAAGAGTAAAATAAAATAAGTATTAAAATAATTAAGAAATATTTTTTTTTCATGCTATTTTCCTTTTTTTACTTAATTAAAATTTATCCTACAACCTGTCCTTCTTAGTTTTGATGAAGGAGGAAGTTTTAACGAAGTAGGAGCATTTTTTTTATCGGTGAATTTTTAATATTTAATTTATAGAAGTAAATTCCACTGGACACTGGTTTTCCATTCTCATCTTTTCCATCCCAGATAATTTGTTGATTTGGAGATTTGTTGATTTGGAGATTTGAAAAGGTTTTGATCTTTTGTCCTTTGATATTATAGATATTTATCTCTGTGTTCTCTGTGCCTCTGTGGCTGATAACGAAGGAGATGGTGGTTGAAGTGCTGAATGGATTCGGATAATTCTGATTCAAGGCAAACTTAGTGG
>JACNFI010000005.1 GCA_014384665.1 Candidatus Cloacimonadota bacterium | reverse complement strand
ACCAGTTCAACCAGTTCAACCCCATTAGATAGTAAACATCTAACGGGGTAAACCAATTCAACCAATTCAACCAATTATGTCAATTTTATCAGCAGATATGAAATATTTCTTCTCATTATCTATTATAACCATAAGCTCTCCTCTCTTTGAAATCCCTGCTGCTTGACCAATAAAGTTCTTTTCTGATAATGATATTGAAATTTTTTTGCCATAAAGATAATCATAATTTTTATAGTATTGCCTGAAACTCATAATATCTTCATTTATATATTCAGTGATGTTTTTTTCAAAAAAGTATAAGAATGTTTTCAAAGTGTTTTTTAAATTCATTGTAATCTTTGTCTCAATATATACTGATGTTGCAGTATTCATCAAATCTTCAGGCAGTCTCTTTTGATTTATATTAACTCCCAAACCAATTATAGTTGCATTTTCTGATTTTACACTAAGAATTCCTGCTAATTTCTTATCATTCCAAAAAATGTCATTGGGCCATTTTATGGCAACTGGTGCTTCTGAGAAATAATTTAAAATCGTCTTATGTAATATAATACTAGAAAAAATCGTTATTGTTGAATTAAAATCTGTATCCGGGAATACTAATGAAAACCATAATCCTCCTTTTTCAGAAACCCATTTCCGATTAAATCGTCCAATTCCTGAAGTTTGAGTTTTTGCAACAACTACAAAATTATTATTGCTACAACCTTTGTTGAGAATTCTTTTAGCTTCTAAATTTGTAGAATCTATCTTTTCATAATACTTTATTTCTTTAAAAAGAAAACTTTTCATTTCTAAACTTATAACTCGTTTAATAATTATTAAAATATATGATAAATTTTTTACAAATTTTATAACTTTTAGCAAAAGTAATCAAGTTCTTCTTTATAATTTACATTCAATATTAAAAAGAAATATCACATAATGTAATTATATCCCTACATTCAAATGAATTCATAACCTAACCTTATTCTGTATATGCAATAAAAAATCCAGTGTTGAAACTTTACTGATTATTACTTCAATTACTTGACCTATATTACATACATATAAATTATAGTTTTTCTTTTTTCTGAAAAGAGCGGTCGTAGTATGAGCAATAAATTCATTCAAAATATACTTGATAAACACTTTGTGCGTTTTACTAAGTTTGCAGTTGTTGGTGGGAGTGGCACACTTGTAAATCTTGGACTTCAATACATTCTAAAAGAATTTGCTGGATTAGATTATAAAATTGCAGGAACCATTTCAACAGAAATATCAATAGTTACAAACTTTTTACTTAATAACTTCTGGACATGGAGAGACTTGCCTGCAAATGATAGAAAAACTTTTTTTATTAGACTTTTACGATATAATTCATCAATGATTGGAACAGCAGTAATGCAAATTCTAATTATGATACTTTTAACTGAATTATTGAGCATTAATGACCTAATCTCAAAACTTATTGCAATAATAATTATTACATTTGTTAATTATCTTATTCATCATAATTGGACTTTTCGCAGCAGATTTAAATGAATTTTAAATAATTTATAGAAGGAATAAATTTAATAGTTGAACACAGGGAACTAAAGATGAAACATTCATCCGCCAGACCCCGACATAGTCGGGGACTCCGTCTCGGAGCTGGCGGAAACATGGAAGGCAAAGGAGCATGAAAATAACACACCCCTCGGCTGAAGCCGTATCCCCTCTTGATAGAGGGGAATTCCCAAAAATCCCCTCTTGTTGAGCGGAGCGAAATCCCGATTTTTCTCGGGGAGAGGGGTGGATCCCGATTTATCGGGAGACGGGGTGTGTAACCTGCGTGCTATTTACATATGAAATTATTATTCATTGTGTTAATAACTGCTTTACTTTTTGGCATTCTTTCAGTTAACCACTTAAAATGTGAAACACAATTTACAATTGACGATTTATTTTTCGGAACAGATTCAACCTTTGAGGTAATGACCTGGAATTTACAACATTTCCCTAAAAATAAAGATACTACAATTGAATATGTTTCTCAAGTAATTCACAACCTTGATGTAGATGTAATCGGGTTTCAAGAAATTGAAAATGCATCTTCTTTTATATCACTTATAGAAAAATTAAATCAGATTGATTCTATTAATGTATGGGATGGCTTCCGTGCAAATAGTGATGAATGGGATATGAATCTTGCTTTTTTGTATAAAGCAGGCATAATTAGTGTAGAAAATATTTATGAAATTTATGAAGGTGACCATTATGCATTTCCACGACATCCTCTTATAATGGAATTAATTTTTAATGATACAAAGATAGTAATAATTAATAATCACTTAAAGGCAAAAGGTGGTGAAAAAAACGAAGATAGAAGAAGAGATGCAAGCATAAAATTAGAGAAATTCATTGTAGAAAAATTTCCAGAAAGAGAAGTAATTATTATCGGTGATTTAAATGATGATATTACTGAAGCGAAAAAACAAAATGTGTTTCTTAATTTCATAGAAGAATCTGATGATTATCTTTTTGCAGATATGAATATCGCTGGTAATAAATATGCTGATTGGTCATATCCTTACTGGCCAAGCCATGTTGACCATATAATTATTACAAATGAACTTTTTGATGAATTTAAGCATAAAGATTCAACAATCAAAACTATCACTATTGATAAATATTTGGAAGGTGACTGGGATACATATTACAGAAACATTTCCGACCACCGCCCAGTTGCAATAAAACTTAAATTTGCTGAATAAAAAGATGCAATAGATATAAAAATAAATTAAAATTACTCCTCATAAGAAGGATAAATTTGACAAAAAATACTTAATCAAATATTAAATAATTTCAAAAAATGAATTAATGAGAAAGGATGTAAAAAATGAGAGCAAAGAATATTTTCATAATTTTATTTAGCTTGTTATTGACTTTAAGCTGTGGTGAAGATAATCCTCCTCCTGAGCCAGAAATCATCTGGTCTTTACAAACAGGAAATAACTGGACTTATGTTGACTCGCTATTTATAAGGGATTCAGTTAAAGTTGATACTGTTTTTTGTGAAATTGATAGTATAGGAAATATTGATTATAATGGTGAGCTAATTCCAGTTTCTTTTTTACGAGAGGAAATTATAAATGATAAAATACAAACAGATTCACTTATAAAATATCTTTATAGAAACGAGGATGATGGCTTGTATTCGTATGGGAAAATCATAGAATCTGTAGATACTACTTATTCTTATATATCAAGAAATTTAAAATTTAAATTTCCTGTTAATATTGGTGATAAATGGGAATGTAACTCTGATACTATGGAATGTATTAGTAAAGATATGGACTTTCTAACTCCAAACGGAAGTTTTAAATGTTATGTATATAAAACAAATGATATCTATTATTATTGTGTACCTTATGTTGGTATTGTCGGAATAATACAAGAAAATAGAAGTTATGAAGTAGTTTATAAAAGGTTATTGATTTATTTTAATATTGGAGAATTGTAAAAATCACACAAATAATAGTAGGAGGTAATATTGGAAAAATTACTAATTGCTGGAAATAAGGGAAAATCAGTTCGTTCAGATTGCTTTGTTACACTTGAATTAACCAAAAGTGGTGGAATACAGATTGACCTAAAGAGTAAAGTAGGTAGACTTTTTGGTGATTCTATTGTTGAACTATGCAAAAATGAACTAAATTTTTTTGGGATAGAAAATGCAAAAATTCTGATTGAAGATACAGGTGCACTTCCATTTGTGTTATCAGCACGAATAGAAGCGGTGGTTAAACAGTGCATAGAAACAGATAAAGAGTATTTACTGGAAATGCTTCCTGAAAATTTATATCATACAAAGAAAGATTGCCATCGTCGTTCTCGACTTTATCTTCCGGGAAATACTCCCAAGTTATTTATGAATGCAGGAATTCATGGACCTGACGGAATTATCCTTGATTTAGAAGATTCTGTAGCTTCTTCCAAAAAAGATGAAGCAAGAATTCTGGTTAGAAACTCTCTCCGTTCTGTTAATTTCTATGGAGCAGAAAGGATGGTTCGTATCAACCAGATTCCAAAAGGGTTGGATGATTTGGATTATATTGTTCCGCATAATGTAAACTTGATTTTAGTTCCAAAATGTGAAAGTGCGGAACAGATACATCAGGTTAATCAAAAGATAGAGGGAATTTCCAAAAAGAAAAAAATAGAAAATCCAATTTTTTTGATGCCAATAATTGAAAGTGCTCTGGGAGTTATAAAAGCTTATGAAATAGCTTCAGCTTCCGAGAATGTGGTTGCTCTTACTATTGGATTGGAAGATTACACTGCGGATATTGGAACTCAGCGGACTAAGGAGGGAAAGGAAAGTTTCTTTGCTCGATGTCAGGTTGTGAATGCTGCTCGTGCTGCTGGCATCCAGCCGATAGATTCAGTATTTTCCGATGTTTCTGATATGGATGCACTTAAAGATGTGGTGCTGGAATCCAAATCTCTCGGATTTGATGGAATGGGTTGTATTCATCCGCGTCAGATTAAAGTAATTCACGAATATTTCGCTCCAAATAATAAGGAAATTGATAAAGCAAAAAAGATAGTTAATGCTTTCCATATCGCAACTGAAAAAGGACTCGGAGTTGTTTCTCTCGGTTCAAAAATGATCGATCCACCTGTTGTGAAACGAGCACAAAGAGTAATTGAGCAGGCAATTGATGCCGGGAAATTGGATGAAAAATGGAGAGAGGATTCTTAAAAACTTTGGAATGGTTGACAGGAAAATTTGAAAATGAGATAGTTAAAATAATTGTCCCGATGGGAGAAGCGCTATTTCCGAAAAGGCGATTTATAAAAAAACCACTAATAAAGTGGTGATACGGAGGAAATAAAATATGAAAACCCTAACAATAACCGCAGATGATAAATTGATCGATAATATCCTGAATTTAATTAAAAGTCTGAAAAATGTCGGAAATAAAATTAAAATTCAGACAAGAGATGATGAATTCAGGATCGATGAGGACTATTTATTGAAATCCCTAAAGAAAATAAAAAAAGGTGATTTTAGTGATTGCACAGAAATGACTGCTGATGAATTTATGAAGGAAATGAGAAGTGAAACTAATATTTAAAAATCGTTACAAGAAAAAAATGAAAAAATTTCTAAAAAAACATCCTGAATTAGAGAACAGAATTGAGACAATTCATAATTTATTAGAAATAAATTATCAAGATCATTCCTTAAAACTTCATAAATTGCACGGGAAACTAAAAGATTTTCATTCTGTTTCAGTAAATTATAAATTCAGAATTATCCTGATTTTGATGATTATTGCCGACAAAATAATTCTTGTTGATATTGGAACCCACGCTGAGACGTATTAATGGAGGTTTAACAAATGAACAAAATGACTAAAAACGCAATCGGAAGAAAAATCCCAACAGAAATAAATGGTAAACAAGTAATTCCCTTTCAAGGAGTGGGAAAACACAAAGCAACCGGCAGAAAATTTGCACCTAAAATTTCTAGCTGTGCAGACTATCCTCTGGATGGGGATAAACTAGTTCCGAGCCTGAAAGAAGCTCTCATCAAAGCAGGAATAAAAGACGGGATGACGATTTCCACTCATCATCATTTCAGGAATGGTGACCTGATTGCAAATGAAGTTTTTAGAATAGCATCAGAATTAGGAGTAAAAGATTTAATGTGGTTTCCATCTGCTTCTTTTCCCTGTCATGAACCGATAATTGAATACCTGAAAGATGGAACAATTCATCATATTGAAGGAAGTATGAATGGACCTCTGGGAAGATTCGTTTCTTTAGGAAAAATGAAAGGTGTTGGTGTTCTCCGATCTCATGGTGGTCGCTATCAAGCGGTTCAGGATGGTGAAGTTCAAATAGATATTGCAATTATTGCTGCACCAACTGCTGACCCTTTTGGAAATGCAAATGGAGTGGAAGGTCCTTCTGCATGTGGACTTCTGGGTTTTGCTCTGGCGGATTCTCAATATGCAGATAAAGTTATCGTGGTTACCGACAACCTCATAGAGTTTCCCTGTATTCCCTGGCAGATACACGGGAATTATGTGGATTATGTTGTGAAAATGGAACAGATAGGGATTCCAGAAAAAATCGTTTCAGGTACAACAGAGATAACCAAAAGTCCTGACCGTCTTCTAATCGCTGAACTTACAGCAAAATTCTGTGAGGAAGCCGGTCTTATAAGAGATGGTTTTTCTTTTCAAGCTGGGGCTGGTGGAACTGCTCTTTCTATTGGTATTTTCTTTGGTGAGATTATGAGAAAAAAGGGAATTAAAGCCCGTTTTGCCCGGGGTGGAAGCAACAAATATCTCGTAGAAATGCTGGAAGAAGATCTGGTTGAATATATCCTTGATGGTCAGACTTTTGACCTTGAGGGTGTTCGCTCAATGAGAGATAATCCACGACATGTAAATACCAGTCCGTTTACGAGCTACAACTATCATGGTAAAGGTAATTTCGCTGGTATGGTTGATATTGTGATTTTAGGTGCTACGGAAGTTGATTTGAATTTTAAGGCTAATGTGGTTACTCATTCAGACGGATATTTGTTACATGGCATCGGTGGCTGGCAGAACTGCCTTTTCAGTAAAAATGTAATTCTCCCCATCCCATTATTCCGTGATAGAATTCCTGTTATTAGAGACGAGGTTACCACAATCTGTGGACCTGGAGAACTAATTGATATTATTAGTACAGAACGGGGGATTGCAATAAATCCCTTGCGAAAGGATTTGATTGACAAAATGAAAGATTCAAAACTACCGATAAAAACAATCCAGCAGCTAAAAGACGAAGCTGAAAGAATATGTGGCAAACCAAAAGCAGCAGAGTTTGAAGAAAAAATTATTGCTGCTATTAAGTGGGTGGACGGAACTGTTATTGATGTTGTGCGGCAGGTGAAAGAATAAAATTAGCCACGAAGAAGTACGAAGAAAAAACCTTGCGAATGGTTGGAAACCTTCGCAATGGTTGCAAACAAAGATAATAAGAAAAATAAATAAGGAGAAGTTAATGAGCAAAAGGACCATCGTCACTATGCCCGGTGATGGTATTGGAAAAATCGTATTAAAAGAAGCGATTCGAGTTTTGGATGCAGTCGGATTTGAAGCTGAATATGTGCACGCAGATATTGGTTGGGAATTCTGGTGTAAAGAAGGAAATCCACTTCCACAAAGAACTCTGGATTTATTGGAAAAACACAAAATCGCTCTTTTCGGTGCGATAACTTCCAAACCGAAAAGTGAAGCAGCCAAAGAACTCAATCCCGAACTGCAGCACAAAGGTTATGTTTATTACAGTCCGATAGTTGGCTTGCGCCAGCATTTCAAACTGGATATTTGTCAGCGTCCTTGTAAAACCTTTAAAGGCAATCCTTTGAATTTTATCAGGAAAGGAAAAGGCGATACTATTGAAGAGCCGGAAGTTGATGTAGTTGTTTTCCGTCAAAATACAGAAGGACTTTATGGCGGAGTGGAATGGACAAATCCTCCGAACCAGGTTTATGATGCTTTGATGACTCATCCGAAATTTGAGAAGAATTTTGGTTGGGCAGATAAAAAGGATTTAGCAGTTTCCACCCGGATATTCACCAAAAAATATTCGGAAAGAATCTGTAGAGCTGCTTTTGAATATGCAAAGAAATTCGGATATAAGAGAGTAACTCTTTGTGAAAAACCAAATGTAATTCGCGAAACTTCCGGAATGCTGTTGGCGATCTGTCGTGAAATGGAAAAAGAATATGAAGGTATCTGGTTCGATTATACAAACATAGATGCGCAAATGATGTGGCTTACAAAAAATCCTGAAACTTATGGAATTATCATTGCGGGTAATATGTTCGGAGATATCGTTTCCGACGGTTTTGCCGGATTGGTCGGTGGACTCGGTTTTGCCTGTAGTGCAAATATTGGAGAAGAAGTTGCTATTTTTGAACCAACTCACGGTTCCGCTCCTAAATATGAAAACCTGGATCCTTCTATCGTTAATCCAATAGCAATGATACTTTCAACCTGTATGATGCTCAACCATATTGAAGAAATAGAAAAAGCAAAAAAAATTCGCAATGCAATAGCTGATGTTATAAAAGAAGGTAAAGTGCAAGCTTATGATATGTTAAAACTTCATGGCTCACAGGATGTTATCAATAAAGGGGCAGCCTCAACTACAAAAATGACAGATGAGATTATAAGACATCTGAAATAAGAAAAATTATGATATATTACTAATTCTAAAATATAGACTTTCTTGCCTGTAAATTACAATTCAAGCTGGGAGTCAAGAACTAATTATTATATTATCAATAAAATTCGTGTTATTTTTGGCAAGAAATTTTTATTCTGCCTTGAGAC
>JACNFI010000004.1:5864-8505 GCA_014384665.1 Candidatus Cloacimonadota bacterium | reverse complement strand
AAATACTTACCATCTCAGTTTTGGCTGGAATGGTGTCGGGGATGGATGGTATTCTTTACCAGATGGATTGCCGTTTGGATTTAATATTATTGATGCAGCAATAATAAATATTGATAGCCAATCTCAAGGTGTAAATAATACTTCTCATCAAGATGTTATTCTCCAGAACTATCCCAATCCATTTAGCACTTATACCACAATTTCTTTTAATTTAGCCACCAGGCTTCGCTCCGCTTCGCCCGGGCAGGCAGAGATAAGAATTTATAACATTAAAGGTCAGCTTGTAAAAACTCTTACTCCAATGACAAATGACCAATGTCCAATGACAAATGACCAATGTCCAATGACAAGTGTTATCTGGGATGGAAAAGATGAAAGAGGTAAGATAGTAAGTTCAGGTATTTATTTTTATCAATTTAAATTAGGTGATAAAGTTATTGATACCAAGAAATGTTTGCTTTTGAAATGATAAAATATTAATGAATTTTAGGGAAAATAATTAGAAAGGAAACAAAATGAAAAAAATATCTATTGTGTTTTTAATTAGCATACTGTTACTATTTGTACCATTATTGGCAAATTCCATACATTCCGAACAATCATGGCAAATTACAAATAGAAATCGGGATGTATGGGGACCTTGGGTAGAAACTCAATGGACTCAAGAATATCCTTATAACATACTTTGTCCACTTAATCCTTATTGGGATCGCAGATGTTTTGTAGGAATTATTCCATCCTCAATGGCACAAATAATTAATTACCATAAATACATTAATGATGCGAGTTTTGATGATGATGACGATTATTATTCAAATCCTATCTATATTGATGATGACCATGATATTTATGATTTTCCTTCATTTCCAGAATTAAATGTATATCTTGACCAGATAAGAAGCTGCTATTCTACCTCAGACGAGCTTACAGATACCTTAATAGCAGCATTAAACTTTGCTTGTGGTGTGTCTGTTGAAAATCAATATGTTTTCGGTGGAGGCACTCTATCTGATGTCTGTCCTGCTCTCTTAAATAAATTTGGATATGCGACAGCTAATTATATTCAGACAATAAATGCAAGTTTTTATTCTGTTCTTTCTACAGATATGATGGAAGCTCGTCCTGCTATGTTGGGGATTTCAGGGTCAGGTGGTGGTCACTTAGTTATTTGTGATGGCTATAACAGTTATGAAAATACTTACCATCTCAGTTTTGGCTGGAATGGTGTCGGGGATGGATGGTATTCTCTACCTGATGGAATGCCTTGGGGTTTTAATATTATTGATGCGGCAATAATAAATATTGATAGCCCATCACAAGGTGTAAATAATACTTCTCATCAAGATGTTATTCCCCAAAACTATCCCAATCCATTCAGAAGTTCCACCACAATTTCTTTTAATTTAGCCACGAAATCACACGAAAACATCCCGATAGATAGCAAGCATCTAACGGGACAGGCACAAATAAATATTTATAATGTGAGGGGCCAATTGGTTCGAAAATTGTCAATAGTAAATAGTCAATCGTCAATAGTTTGGGATGGAAAAGATGAAAGAGGCAAGATAGTAAGTTCAGGTATTTATTTATACCAATTATCCACCAGAGGAGGATCCGCCTCAGGCGGAAAATCAGGTGATAAGGTTATTGATACAAAGAAATGTCTTCTTTTGAAATGATAAAATATTAATAATTATACACAAAGATTTAGCTTATTGACTATTTCCCAAGATTAATTATCCCCAAAAAATATTCCTATTTCACACAATAAATTTGACATTCAAAAATTGTAATAAATAAATGTAAATCAAAAAAATTATGAGATGATATGCCACAGACCCACTCTCCGTTCCCAATTCCTGAGCTCCCCGTTCCCAATTTAATTGGGAATCTCGGGGACTAGGAACGAGCTTAATTGGGAATCTCGGTGATAATTTGGGTCACAAAATCTATTGAATTTTAATATGGTTCTGATGAAAATATTATTCTTACTTAATTTATGGTTTTTCGTGTCCCCAGTTGGATTGGGGGTCCGTGGCTAATCAACTCATAGGAGGAAACAATGTCACAACTAAAAGAAAGACTCCAAGAAAAGATTGAGCAATGGCGTCCAAGAACAGCCAAATTGGTCAAGGAATATGGTAATGTAAAACTTGGCGAGGTAACTATTGCTCAAGCAATTGGTGGAATGCGTGGAGTGAAATGCCTTGTTACAGACATTTCATATCTTGACCCTTTTGAAGGAATTCGTTTTCGCGGCCACACTATTCCCGAAACTCTGGAAAAACTGCCCAAAGTGCCCGGAAGTGAAATGCCTTATGTTGAAGGAATTGTATATTTATTGCTTACTGGCGATATACCAACTGAAAATGAAGTAAATGAACTTGTTGAAGAATTTAAAAAAAGAGCAGAAGTGCCTGAATATGTATTTGATGTTCTTCGTGCATTGCCCAAAGATTCGCACCCAATGGCAATGTTCTCTACCGCTATTTTGGCTATGCAGAAAGAATCAGAGTATGTCAAAGCATACAGAAAAGGCATTAGCAAAATGGACCACTGGATTTCAACCTATGAAGATGCGATGAATCTTATTGCAAAACTCCCAAGAATCGCTGCATACATCTTCCGTATGAAATATCGT
>JACNFI010000004.1:0-5347 GCA_014384665.1 Candidatus Cloacimonadota bacterium | reverse complement strand
GATATTCTTTATAAAGTAGTTCCACCTATTCTTGAAGAACAAGGCAAAGCCAAAAATCCATGGCCAAATGTTGATGCTCAATCAGGTGTAATTCAATGGTATTATGGCATCAAAGAATACGAGTTCTACACAGTTCTGTTTGGTATTGGTCGTGCACTTGGCGTTACAGCTAACATCATTTGGGACCGAGCACTTGGCTATCCAATAGAGCGACCAAAGTCAGTCACAACCGCAATGATTGAAGAAATGGTGGGAATTAAGTAAGGTATTATTTGAAAGATGAATATCATTCAGAAAATCATAAAATCTCATCTTCTTGAAGGTGAGATGGAAGCTGGTAAAACTGTGGGCATCAAAATTGACCAGACGCTTACTCAAGACGCAACCGGCACAATGGCATATCTTGAATTTGAAGCAATGAATGTTACGGAAATCAAAACAGAATTGTCCGTCAGTTATGTTGACCACAACACAAGCCAAATGGGTTTTGAAAATGCTGATGACCATAAATATCTTCAAACAATTGCGGAAAAATTTGGCATTCGCTATTCCAGAGCAGGAAATGGAATCTGCCATCAAGTGCATTTGGAAAGATTCGGATTGCCAGGCAAAACTTTGCTCGGCTCAGATAGTCATACACCAACTGGCGGAGGTATTGGCATGATGGCAATTGGCGCAGGTGGACTTGATGTTGCCTGTGCTCTTGCTGGATTGCCTTTTTATATCACATTTCCAAAAGTTTTGAAAGTTAATCTGACAGGAAAACTAAATCCGTGGGTAACTGCAAAAGATGTTATTTTGTATCTCCTGGAACTTCTTTCAACAAAGGGAAATGTCGGCTGGATGGTTGAATTTGGCGGAGATGGAGTCCAAACATTATCAGTTCCAGAAAGAGCGACTATTACAAATATGGGAGCAGAATTAGGTGTCACAACTTCAATTTTTCCGAGTGATGAAATCACACTTTCATTTTTGAAAGCACAGAATCGTGAAGATGGATGGACCGAACTGAAAGCAGATGAAAACGCAAAATATGACAGAATACTTGATATCAATTTAGGAACTCTTGAACCGAGATTTGCAACTCCGCACAGTCCGGGAAATGTCTGTTTGGTTAAAGAGTTGGTAGGAACTAAAGTTGACCAAGTTTGCATTGGAAGTTGCACAAATTCCTCATATAAAGATTTAATGACAGTTGCAAAAATGGTGAAAGGCAAGAAATTGCTGGAAGATGTAAGTTTTGTGGTTGCTCCTGGTTCAAAGCAGGTTTTCAAAATGATTGCTGATAATGGTGCCTTATCTGATTTAATAGAGTTTGGTGCAAGAATTATGGAATCTGCTTGCGGATTTTGCATTGGAAATGGACAGGCACCTGCCACAAATGCGGTCTCTATTCGGACAAACAATCGTAATTTCAAAGGGCGTTCAGGAACTGTTTCTGCAAATGTCTATCTGGCAAGCCCTGAAACTGCGGCTGCGTGTGCAATTAAAGGAGTAATAACTGACCCTCGTTATTTAGATATGAAATACCCACCTGAAATCAAAATGCCTGACAAATTTCTGATAGATGATAGTATGGTATTTTTCAACAAAAATAAAGATGTGAAAATCTATCGTGGACCGAATATTGGTGCTCCACCAAAAGGTGAAAAACTTCCTGAAAATCTCAAAGGTGAAATTGTTCTCAAAGTTGAGAATAAAATCACAACTGACCATATTATGCCAGCTGGTATTCGCCTGAAATATCGCTCAAATATCCCAAAATATTCTGAGTTTGTTTTTGAACCAGTTGACCCGACTTTTCCTGATAGATGTTTGAAAAATAAGGAAAAAAATCGTGCAAATTTCATTGTCGCGGGTCTAAGTTACGGACAAGGTTCTTCCCGTGAACACGCAGCAATTTGTCCTGCATATCTGGGTGTGAAAGCTGTGATTGCAAAATCAATTGAGAGAATTCACTGGGCAAATCTGATTAATTTTGGGATAATTCCTATGATTTTTGAAAATCTTGATGATTATGATAAAATTGAGCAATCAGATGAACTGGTGTTTGAAAAAATCTACAATGCAGTGAAAAAGGATGTAGTTTTTGTGGTGGAAAATCTTACAAAAAAAATAGATTTTACAGTTAAATTGAATCTCAGTAAAAGAGAAAGGAAGATTCTTTTAGCAGGTGGTTTATTGAACTTTATCAGGAATAAGTCTTTGGAGTGAAATTAGATATCCGAAGGATCTGTCTCTGGCATGATATGTTTTAAATAATTCAGTTAGATAACTTTGGGGCTAGTCGAAATATTGAAATACTTTAACATCTATATGAGAAATATATGACATACTTCGTATTATATACAAAAAATGGGTGTATATACGGAAGTAATTCGTATATACAGATGTTATATGAAATTTGGCAACATAAAGAGAAAGAAAGCGATACGCAAATAAAAGCTTGGAGGTGAATAAATATGGAACCTAAAATACATGTATTACAAGAGAAAGATCGTTTACCACACGACTTTTGGGAAGATCATAAATGGGCATTAGAACACTATGGCGATCTTCGTGAAAAATATGCTGATATGTGGGTAGCAATTGCAAACAAGAAAGTAGTAGCTTTTGGAGAAAATTTAACCGATAAAAAGGAAGAATCTATATGTAGAGAAATAGGTAGGTCACCTGTTACGCTTTTTGTAGAGGGACAAGCGAGAATACTATGAATAAAAGAATCCAACTCTTCTTTTCTACAGAACCTGTTATTGAAGCTAAAAGTGGCGTAGAGCTGCATGAAGGTATTAGGCACTTATCAATAAAATTCGTGTAAAATTTGGCAAAAAATTTTTATTATGTCTGGAAATACTTTTATAGAAGCGGTTAAATGACTAATTACAAATATCAAATTTCTAATAAAATTTCAAATTTCAAATATCAAATACCAAATATAAAAGGATTAGTCTTCGGAGATTTTGTTTTGGCATGATTTGACATTTGGGTTTTGTCATTTTATTTGACATTAGGAATTTGGATTTAGAAATTATTGGCTTTATTACTGATTAATATTTCCTTTTTGGTTCTGGCTTGTCCAGGTTAAGTATATGCCCTAAAAATATAAATGTCAATTAATAATTTAAATGAAAAAGAAAATAATATTTGGTAAAGAAATTTACAAGTATACAGGGTGTATTCATGTCCACACTAAATATTCTTTTGATGCTGATGGTGAAATTGATGATATAATAAAATCCGCAAAGCAAAGCAAATTAGATTTTATAACTATTAATGACCATCTTTCTCTTGATGCAAAAAGAGAGATTAATAAAAAGAACTATAATGGAATTTATGTGTTAGTTGGTTATGAAATGAATGATTCACAAAGAAGGAATCATTATTTAGTTTTTAATACAAATAAAGTGCTTCCAACTTCTCTATCTGCAAAAGAATATGTAAAGAATGTATCTGAAGAAAAAGGATATGGATTTATTGCACATCCAATTGAAAAAAGATGCTCAAAACGATTGCGGAAATATCAATGGCTTGCCTGGGATGCCACTGAATTTGATGGTTTAGAAATCTGGAATTATCTATCTGAATGGACTGGTAGTCTTTCTATCCCATTTAATATTATATTCAAAATTCTATTCCCAAATTTATCTATAAAAATGCCTTATAAAGAGACACTAAAAAAATGGGATACATATAATCTTAATGGCTTTAGAAAATCCGCAATTGGGTCGACTGATTCACATGGTTATACTTACTCATTCAAACCATTCTCTATTACACCTATGCCACATAAAAAACTATTCAAAACTATTCGCACAAATATCTGGCTAAAAGAAAAATTAATGGATGATAATTATGAACAGCAAATTCTAAATGCATTGAAAAAAGGAAATAGTTTTATCGTGAATTATAATCGCGGAAATCCTGATAATTTTTCTTGTTATATTTACTCAAAAAAAACCAAAAATTTTGCCATTCCTGGAGAAGAAATCCCTTTATCTGAAGAACAACTTATCCTTTGGGTCAATCTTCCACAAAAAAATTTAATAAAAATCATCTACAATGGAGACATCATTCATTATGAAATTTCTGCTAGCATTTCTATCCCAATTTCAAAATCTGGATTTTATCGTGTTGAAGTATACAAAGGGAAATACGGCTGGATTTATTCAAATCCGATTTATGTGGTTTAGTTAACTGGTGAATTAGTTCACCCCGTTAGATATTAATATTTTTTATAGATATATTATCTTATCAGTTAATTGGCTAATATCAAAAGAGAAATATAAATTTTTTCTAATAAATTATCTAACGGGGTAAACTGGTAAATTGGAAGAAATAATAAAAATTCTCCGCGTCCCCGCCTACAAAAGCGAAACGGTGGGCAGGTCGACAATGAAAAAGAAAGGATGTTATGAAAAAATATTACATTGAAAATTTCGGCGAATTTGTAGGTCGGGAAATTACTGACTACTTTGCTGTCAGTGAAAAATCTTTGAGAAAAACACGAGCAGATAAGCCATATCTGCGAATTACTTGTCTGGACAAAACCGGGCAAGTTGTTGGAAATATCTGGGACAACGCACCCAATTTATCAAAAAAGTTTACGATTGCTGATATTGTTAAATTGCAGGCATCAGTGGAGTTATATGAAAATCAGATTCAACTCAGAATTACTAATATAAGAAAGGCAAGAGAGGAAGAATATGAAATTGCTGACTTCTCTCCAACAATAACTAAAGACGTAGACAAACTCACAGAGCATCTTTTCAAATTTATTGATTCAATCCAGAATCAGTATCTCAATGAGTTGCTACATCTTTTCTTTGATGATAAAGAGTTTTTGAAAAAATTTGTTTCTGCTCCTGCTGCAAAATCCTGGCATCATAACAAAGTTGGGGGACTTCTTCATCATACAATTACTGTTGCGAAGATTTGCAATGCTGTGGAAAATTTCTATGATGATATTGACCGCGATTTACTGGTTTGTTGTGCTATTTTGCACGATATTGGCAAGATTGATGAATATTATCTCAAACCATTCATTGATTTTACTGATGAAGGAAAACTTGTGGGCCATATTGTGCTTGGAGATAAAATGGTAGTTGATAAGTGTGAACAGATTGATAATTTTCCCAAAATGCTTTTGAATAAAATTCGTCATCTTTTGCTAAGTCATCATGGAGAGAGGGAGAAAGGTGCGGTTTGTCTGCCAAAAACAAGAGAAGCAATTCTGCTACATTATGCAGATAATATGGATGCACATCTGATTGGAGTTCAAGACTTAATTGATAAAGCAAAAGAACAAAAGAGAGATTGGACTGAATATAATAATTTGACAAAAAGAGAA
>JACNFI010000003.1 GCA_014384665.1 Candidatus Cloacimonadota bacterium | reverse complement strand
TAATCTGTTTTTTTTGTTTCTCTTTCATGTTTTCTCCTATAATTTATTTTAATATATGCGTTCTGCAAAATAGCATTCGCGTGTCATTCCCAACTTGATTGGGAATCCACAAACCATCATTTCTACTGGATTCCCGTTTACACGGGAATGACACTTGTCTTGACGAAGCAAGCCATAGCCAGAAATAAAGTGAAATTACTCATTTTGCAGAAATCATTTATTTTAATATAAACCCACTCTGTAAAATATTTTGTCCATTTGTCAAGGAATTAGGTATCATTTTCGTTAAATTTGTCTCAAATTACTCTCATTTGTCATTTTCAACCTTACTCCGTTGTCATTCCCGATCCAATCGGGAATCCAGTTTTTTTGGTTATTGTTCTCATTATTTCGCCAATAATACACAAGAAGTTTGTTATAGATTCCCGCTGGAGTTTACACTCAACTTGATTGAGTGCGGGAATGACAGTGGGAGTGTGTGATGTGAATGACAGAGTGGGGTGGATTCCCAATCCATACCAAAAGCAGATAAGCAAGTTGGAGAATGACAGTGGTGAATGGAATTTTCTGACATATTTATATTTATTATCTCACCTTTATAATTCATAACTTACCAAATTATAATATCTCTCTCAATTTCAAAAAAGCATCTACTGAATCAACTACTATCTTTTTATTAATTTGTAGAATTACTTCAAAATGCCAAGTTTTCTCAATCTAGACCTGATTGCACCAGGTTTTCTTTGAAATAAATTTGATAAAACTCTGATAGTTGCTCCTGAATTAAATTTTTCCACAAGTAGGGCATCATTATCTTCTGACCATTTCTCGTAAGCTTTTGGATACTCTTTACGAATTTTTTCCATATAATTATAATATTCTGATGTTACTTTTTTCTCATCAGAAAATAGCCACACAGGTTACACACTCCGTCCGCCAGCTGGCGGATAAATCGGGACATCCACCCCTCTCAAGAGGGGATTTATTTGATTCCCCTCTAATAAGAGGGGTCTCCGATTCATCGGAGGGGGTGTGTTATTTTCATACTCCTTTGCCTGCCCCGCCTGCCCTGTGAAATTTCTTCCTATTTCACCGGGGTTAAATCTTTTCCTATTTAATGGGGTGTCCTGATTCTTTTCGGGACATGTATGTTTCATTAGACTTATCTGGATTTGATATTTCGCTGTCATTAATGTTTCCACTCTTTTTTTTACTTAAATAATACAACCGAAGCAATTTCAACTCATCATAATTAACCTTTCCATTAAATAAATCAAATATGGGTTTCAAATATGTAGTTCCAACTTGATCAAAATTTTCCAAAACAAATGCCTGTTGTTGAGGTTGGATTGTGGAAAGCTGTAGAATCCCATCGCTTCTTAAAGAATTACCTTCAAGCAAATATCGGTACAAATGGTCTAATACTGTTCCCTGTTTTATCTGAAACATATTCATCAGCTCTGCAACAGACTTTCCTGAATTGTACAAATTACCAAAAATAATATGTCTTCTACTCTGTGTTGGCTTTGATCTATTTCGTGATATTTTACTTTTCCTCTTTGGTCGCTCTTCAATTTGATTCTCATCGCAATATTTAGAAATAATATTCATTAACATATTTCCATACTTTTCATATTTCACTAAACCAATACCGTGAATATTTAATAAACTATCTTTTGATTGTGGAAAATATATTGAAATTTCAATCAATGTCTTATCAGGGAAAATCACATAAGGTGGGACATTTGCTGTATCAGCCAATTCTTTTCGTTTTTTCCTTAGAATTTCAAACAAAGTGTGGTCATATTCTTGTTCACTTATTTTTTCTTTTTTATAATCTATACGCTCTTCTTCAAGCAAGCCCATAACAGTTTTTTTGCCTTTTAAAACCTCCCAGGCTTTATTAGTAAGTTTTAAACTACCAAAATTCACATCCTGAATTATCAGCCCTTTTTGAATGAATTGGCGAGAAAGATGAAACCACTGCTTTCTTGAATATTCTTTGCCAATACCATAAGTTGATAAGTTGTGATGTCTGCGGTTCAATACTTTTTTCGCTTTTGAACCAAGCAGAACATCAACTATGTGATTTGCTCCGAATATTTCACCAGTTCGTTTTATGCACGAAAGAAATTTCTGGGCAAGAATGGTAATATCTACCAAATCTTTTTCATCAACTAAACAGTTGTCACACATATCACATTTTTGGATAGAATACTTTTCTCCAAAATAATTCAACAGAGGTATGCGGCGGCATATATCAGTTTCACAAAATCGCAGTAACGCATTAAGATGAACATTTGCGATTCGTCGTTCCTTTTCCTCTTTTTGGTCTATAAAATATCGTATCTTGCGAATATCTCCATAACCAAATAATAGTAAGCAATGCGACCTCAATCCATCTCGTCCTGCTCTTCCAATTTCCTGATAGTAAGTTTCAATATTTTTGGGGAGGTCAAAATGCACTACGAAACGAATATTCGGTTTGTTTATTCCCATTCCAAAAGCAATAGTTGCTACAATAATCTGCACATCATCCCTTATAAATAAATCCTGGTTTTGTTTTCGTTCCTTATCGGTTAATCCTGCATGATAAGGTCTTACGGAAAAACCTTCCTGTTCCAAAAATATTGAAAGTTCATCCACCTGCTTACGGGAAAAACAATAGATGATACCTGATTGGTTGGGATATTTTTCCAAAAATTCAATAGTTTGGGAAATTGGGTCATTTTTGGGAATTATTTGTAGAAATAGATTTTCTCTATTAAAACTCGCAATAAATTCATTGGAAGCCTCAAAACGAAGATTGTCTTTTATATCTTGCTGAACTCTTGGTGTTGCTGTTGCAGTAAGAGCAATACAAACTGCAGATGGGAAACGGTCTCTTATCTCAATAAGTTGTCTGTATTCTGGACGAAAATCGTGACCCCATTCTGAGATACAATGAGCCTCGTCAATCGTGAAGCAATCAATTTGTACCGACGAAAGCAGTGATAATATTCTCTGAGTAAACAGTGCTTCTGGAGCAAGATATATAAGTTTAACTTCATTTTGAATGATTTTCTTAATATTCCTTTGATATTCTTCATAAGATAAAGAACTATTTAAAAATACTGCTGGAACGCCAAGTTCAAGCAATTGTTCTACCTGGTCTTTCATCAAAGAAATAAGTGGTGAAATAACAACAGTTAGACCTTTGAAAATGAGAGCAGGAATTTGGTAGCAGAGTGATTTTCCACCGCCAGTGGGCATAATGACTAATGTATCATTCTTTGCGAGAACATTCCGGATAATTTCATCTTGAAGTGGTCGGAATTCATTATATCCGAAAGTTTTTTTGAGAATAGATTTCGGTTGATTTATCATAATTTTATTTCAAACCATTGCGAAGGTTTTCAACCATTCGCAAGGTTGAGGTCTGCGACCATCCGCAAGGGTTTAGCATTTATCATCAATTAGATAATTTGAAATATCATCTAAATTCTGCTTTTCTTGTGAATATACTTTCATGAGTTCTTCATATTCTTTACAACTTCTAAAATGGTCAAAAATAAAATCTTTATCAACCAGCTTCCCATTTCGTTTTCCAATCCATTCTAAATAATTTGAATATTCCCATTCTTCTGGTTTACTAACAAGTCCGGCAGAAACAGGATTAAAATGAATATACAGCACTAACCTGATTAAATATTTTTCTTTATCAATCTGTTTTGATTTTGCTCTGCCTTCGAATAATGTTCCACTTCTATTTTGTTGTTTATTTATTGATTGAACATAACCATTAAAGATAAAACTAATCCAATTTGAAACAGGGAGTTCAGATTTTTGTTGTATAAGAAAGTGGTAATGATTAGGCATCAAGCAATATGCAATTATATTAAATTTTTCTCTTTCTTTGTTGATTTCAATTTTATTCAAAAGATAATGATAGTCGTGTTCACTGAAAAAGATAAGTTCTTTGTTATAGCCACGATTGTAGATATGATAAAATCCGCCTTTTGTATATATCATTTAGGATGCCCTTTATTTTTAAACCTTTGCATTTTTCAACCATTGCGAAGGTCTATGACCATTCGCAAGGATTTAACCTTACGGATGGTTGAGCCTGCGAAACCTCCGTAATGGTTAAGTTCAGAAACCTCCGTAATGGTTAAGTTCACGAAACCTCCGTAATGGTTGGGTGAAATTACACGAAAACCCAAAGACTAAAACCTGCGTCTGTTAAACCATTGCGAAGGTCTATGACCATTCGCAAGGTTAAGGTCTATGACCATTCGCAAGGTTAAGGTCTATGACCATCCGCAAGGTTATCTTTTAAACATCAAATTCCACCCCTTGTGCAAGAGGCATTTCTTTACCCCAGTTTATTGTATTAGTTTGTCTTCTCATATACGCTTTCCAGGCATCGCTGCCTGCTTCTCTGCCGCCACCAGTTTCCTTTTCACCGCCAAAAGCTCCACCAATCTCTGCTCCGCTTGTTCCGATATTCACATTTGCAATTCCACAATCGCTTCCAAAATGACTTAAGAATTTCTCTGCATAAATAAGATTATTTGTGAATATTGCTGAGGAAAGACCTTGAGGAACATCATTATGAATTTCAATTGCTTCATCAATATTCTGGATTTTTATCAAATACAAAATCGGTGCGAATGTTTCATCTTGAATTATCGGGAGTTCTGCTTTTGCTTCTATCAAAGTTGGTTGGACATAACATCCACTTTCATAATTTTTTCCAGAAAGAGTTTCACTACCACAAATTATCTTTCCGCCTTGTTTTTGAATTTTCTGAAGAGCATCTTCATAAAGAGCAACAGCAGATTTATCAATCAATGGTCCCATCAGAACATCAGAATCTAAAGGATTGCCAATATTGATAGTGGAGTATGCGGATTTCAGTTTACTCACCAAATTGTCGTAAATTTTTTCATGGATTAATACTCTTCTGGTTGAAGTACATCTCTGTCCAGCAGTTCCAACTGCACCGAAAAGAATTGCTTTCAGAGCCAGCTCCATATTCGTATCTTCCATTGCTATGATTGCATTATTTCCGCCTAATTCCAGAATGCAGCTTCCCAGTCTTTTTCCAACTACTTCTCCAATCCGATAACCCATTCTGCAACTTCCAGTTGCACTTACGAGCGAAACTCTTCTATCATTGATTAAACTTTCTCCAATAGTGCTTCCACGACCAATCACAAGAGAGAAAACCGCTTTGGGCATACCATTTTTTTCCATCACTTTTTGGACAATATTTGTAACAGCGATTCCAGTAAGAGGGGTTTTGGATGAAGGTTTCCAAATCATTGCATCACCGCAAACCGCTGCTATGAAAGCATTCCAAGCCCAGACAGCAACCGGAAAGTTGAATGAAGAAATAATTCCGATAGTGCCAAGTGGATGCCATTGTTCATACATTCTATGAATTGGTCTTTCTGAATGCATTGTCTTTCCATAAAGCTGACGAGATAGCCCAACTGCAAAATCAGCAATATCAATCATTTCCTGCACTTCACCAAGTCCTTCACTGAGAATCTTTCCCATTTCTAAGGTTACAAGTTTACCTAAATCGTCTTTGTGTTTCCGAAGTTCAAGTCCTATTTGACGGACGATTTCTCCTCTTTTTGGTGCTGGAATCATCCTCCATATTTTGAAGGCTTTTTCAGCTTCTGTAATTACAGTTTCAAAATCTTGCTTTTCAGCTTGACTTACTTTTGCTAACAATTCTCCATTGATTGGTGAGATTGATTCAATTTCCTTTCCTTTTGTTTCTAACCATTCTCCACAAAACGCTCCGGAGTTTTGCTTTTTAATTCCGAGATTTGTCAGTATTTCTTGCATTTCTAACTCCTTTCTTTTTTAATTTTTGCCACAGAGACACAGAGAACACAGAGAAATTTATTTAACTTAATTCAAAAAAATTTGCCGGGCAAAATCACAATATAAGGCGTTTAATTCCATCTTTAAGCAATCTGTTATTAAAGTTAACAAGTAAATCCAATTTATATTCACCCAACTTCATATAACTTAAAAGCTGTGCTTCGAAAAGTGGGTCATATCTTTCAACACTTTTAATTTCAATAACTACTGAATTTTCAACTACAACATCCATTCTGAACTTGCCAATTACTTCGCCTTTATACATCATGCCTAAGATTTTCTGTTCTTCAAAATGTAGCCCACCATTGCGAAGTTCAATGCATAATGTTTTTCATAAATATTTTCTAACAAGCCAGAATCAAGTGTTCGATGAACTTTCCCGATTTAATCGGGACACAACCAATTATCTTTTCACTAATCTGGTTTAAATTATCCATCTTCTCCGTGTCCTCTGTGTCTCCGTGGCTTATTTTCCCATAAACGGATATTTATAATCAACTGGTGGACAGAATGTTTCTTTTATTGTGCGAGGAGAGACCCACCTCAAGAGATTGACCATACTGCCTGCTTTGTCATTTGTTCCAGATGCACGGCTTCCGCCAAATGGCTGCTGCCCGACAACTGCACCAGTGGGCTTATCATTGATATAGAAATTCCCTGCTGAATTTGTGAGAATCTCCGTTGCCTTGACTATTGCTTCTCTGTCTATTGCAAAAATGGCACCAGTTAATGCATAAGGCGAGGTCTCATCACAAAGATGCAAAGTTTCTTCATATTTCTCATCAGGATAAATATAAATTGTAAAAACAGGTCCAAAAATCTCTTCTTGAATGGTTTTGAATTTTGGATTGGTAGTTAGAATTATTGTCGGTTCTATAAAATATCCTTTCTTATCAGAATAATTCCCACCGCAAATAATTTTAGCATCTTTTGCCTGGTTTGCAAATTCAATATATGAAATAATGTCATTATAAGCATTTCTGTCAATTACAGCATTAACAAAATTTGAAAAATCCTCAACATCACCCATCTTCAGTTCTTTTGTAGTAGAAATCAATTTTGCTCTCAATTTTTCCCAGATTGATTCAGGAATATACGCCCTTGAAGCTGCCGAGCATTTCTGACCTTGATATTCAAAAGCACCGCGAACTATTGCTGTATTCAAAGAATCAATATCTGCACTTGAATGAACAAAAATAAAATCCTTTCCGCCAGTTTCACCAACAATTCTTGGATAAGTGTGATAATTTTGAATATTCTCTCCAACAGTTCGCCACATACTCTGGAAGGTTGAAGTGCTTCCAGTAAAATGAATTCCAGCAAGATTTGGATTTGTAAGAATTGGCTTGCCAATTTTTGCACCGGAACCAAGAACAAGATTAATCACACCATCAGGCAGACCTGCTTCTTTGAATAATTTCATCAAAAAATACGCTGGATATACCGCAGATGATGCTGGTTTCCAAAGCACCACATTGCCCATCAAAGCAGGAGCAGTCGGAAGATTTCCTGCAATTGATGTGAAATTAAATGGTGTAACTGCAAATACAAATCCTTCTAAAGGACGATGTTCAACCCTGTTCCAAATACCTTTTGCAGATTCTGGTTGTTGTTCGTAAATCTGTTGTGCATAATATGAATTAAATCTGAAAAAATCTATCAACTCGCAGGCAGAATCAATCTCTGCTTGAAATGGATTTTTGCTTTGACCAAGCATAGTTGAAGCATTCAATGTCATACGGTATTTTGTGGAAAGCAGTTCTGCTGCTCGCAAAAAGATAGAAATCCTTGCTTCCCACGGCATCCTTGCCCATTCCTTTCTAACTTTAAGTGCAGATTCAACAGCAAGAGTAACCTCTTTTTCGCCTACTTTATGATATTTTGCAAGAATATGATGATGGTTATGCGGACATCGGCATTCACCCAAATCATTTGTTCTGATTTCTTTGCCACCAATTATAAGTGGGATTTCAACTTCCTGAGATTTTAACCTCGCCAACTCCTTTTTTAATGCTTTTCTCTCTGAAGTTCCAGGAGCATAAGAAAAAATCTGCTCGTTTTTCGGAACCGGAACCTTGAAAATTGCATTTGCCATTTTACCTCCTATGAATTATTTAGCCACCCAGATTAAATAGCTTCGCATTTAACAGGGCAAGCAAAAAACACACAAAAATACACAAAAAAGGCGTAATAGACAAAAAATGAAATTCTAATAAAGTCACTCCGTCTAAATTTTTATCTTTTCCACATAAATTGATATTTATAGCTTTTTAAAGCTCTTATATTTTTTGGAGTTTTTTTTATCTCGTTTATAATTTAGTCAAGATTTTAAGAAAGATACTAATAAAATAAAGTAGGGGTTCAAAATTTTGAACCCCTACAAAATCAACTCTCTACACATTTTGGAAATGTGCCTAATATGTAAATTTATCTCATCAAAATTTATCCTATGTCCAAAATCGTTCAGGCTTCCCGACAAGTCGGGGAGACTGATACATCGGGATTAGCGAAAGAGGATTTATCCTACGAATTTTTAACGAAGGAGAATCATCTTCTTGATAATTGTCTTTTCCTTTATTGATAATCTATAGAAATATATGCCTGAACTCATACCTTCAGCATTCCAGTTAATCTGTTTTCTGCCTGCTATCTCAACTCCATTAACAAGCTCTTTTACAAGTTGTCCTCTTACATTATAAATCTGAAT
>JACNFI010000002.1 GCA_014384665.1 Candidatus Cloacimonadota bacterium | reverse complement strand
ATGCTGTTTGCAGAGCGTATATCGTCGAGAAGTGTCTGGTCGTATCGCATAACTTCTATTTAATAAGCATTAAATTTTGTGCAAGTTTCATATTTATGTAAGGCATATAATACTTCCTCAGAAACACAGGTGGGATCAGGTAAGTCTTTTATTTGGTGTATGAGCGAATTTTGCCAGGATTTGACGAAATGATCTTTTCTGATTTCCAATTCATGTAAATTAACTACTACATTTTTGAATTTGCATTTTTTATCTACAAAAATTTTTGAAATATCTCTTTTGTGCTTTACTAGAAAAAACCAGATATCATACAGATCACGAGGACGGGTTCTTTGGAAGAGAGTACGGATTTTCTCAGCAACAATTTCATCTAAGCTGTAAGCCAGCACTTTAGCGTTACACATATCAGAAAATAGATGTATGATGTTTTTTTCTTCAGGAGGAAGCAGCAGGATTTCATTCTCGGGAAGAGTTATATCCAATTTAATTTTTAAGGGCAAGCCACCTCGCCTGGAAATATTAAAATACAATTTTGCTGTAAAACCGATGTTGCAACACCCTATTTCAATGTCCAAAAGGAAATCAATTCCGCTTTCTTCTTTGGCTATTTTAATTGATTTTTCGATTTGGTCTTTTATCTCCCCAATTGAAGTTGGTTCAGTAAGAGTAAAATCAAGGTCGTCCGAAAACCTATAGTTTTCTACATAAACTTTTCGGATCGCGGTTCCGCCCTTCAAGACCATATTTTTTGTTCCAAGATGTGTTAAGATCCAGTTTTGAGCATAATCTCTCTCTATTGTTGAAACAGGAACACCAAGCTCTCTTGCTTTTGCCTTAAATTCAAAAAGAGGTATCATATCAAGCTCGAAAGGTCCATTTCGTTCACGTTGATTATCAGGCGCCACCGAGCGTTTTTTTGCCCATCGTGTGGCATCGTAGGGTCAAGATAAAGATAGTTCCTTGTGTTGAGTTGTGGTAAATCAAGTTCAGCATTGAATAGTTCACAAAGGTAGCCAAGCCGTCTTATTACTCCTGAATTTCCAATCTTAATTGCGTAATTAGCGAGCTTGTTGAAATCGAAGCTGTTGTCCTTCAACGCCCTTGCCACCTCAAAGATACTCCCTGAAAACTGGGGCTTATCGAGACAGTCTATGATGCACTTTTCTCTGCCAGCCAGAATAATTTGTTCTTCTTCGATCCACTCCTTCCTTGTTCCAAAGATCTTATCCTTCTTAATTCTCACGATCTGATAATTTACGCCGAAAATTTGAGTATGCTGCTTCTTTTTTCTGGAGGAGGTTTGAATAAAAACAGTGTTGGGGATTTGTTCGGTGAGACCATAATAGTGCAATGCACTCCAATAGGAAATACAATACGGTTGCACAAGCATTGATCCTATAACAAATTCATGTAAAGAGTATTTGCCCTTTTCACCGTTGAGGGGGATAATTAGATATTTTCCTTTTTCAATGCGCTCGATTGCACCGCGGTTCTCGAGGCGTGAAAGGATTACTTTTGTTACATTACTATCTAAGCCCAGAAAACTTTTTGCTTCGGAGAAATAGAAAGTATTTCCGTTTCGAGATAAATTTTTAATTAACGTGTTTCTCATTTTCATGCACCATCGTTAACAAAAACGTTAACTTTGGTGTATATAATTGAGAAATCTCTTAAGCTTTGTCAACTTTTTTTATTGTTTCCATTGCTACGAAGATACTAAAAGAAGAGACGCACAAGCGTACGTCTCTAATTTTATTTAAGTGATTTACTGATATTATCTCAAAAGAACCATTTTTTTAACGATTTCTTTCTTATCGGCAGTTAGTTTATAGAGATAGATACCGTTACATAAGGTTCTTCCATTCTCATCTTTGCAGTCCCACTTAATATTATCAGTAATTCCTTTTTCGTTGCTTTCCGGAATAAAAGTCTTAACCAATTGTCCCTTTACATTGTAAATTTTGAGTTCAGCGTTTTTGGTATTTGCTGGAATTAGGAAAGAGAATGTTGTGGAATGTGATACAGGGTTCGGATAATTTTGATGTAATTCAAATTCAATTTGTGGATTAGTCACAGAAGGTTTGGAGGCAGATAAGGCATTATCTAACAAATTTTGAGACACGTAAGAAAATTCCTCAAAACATTTAGGTTTAAAACAACACTCCACGGGTAAAGATTTACTTCCTTCTTCGTCAAGTTTGAGATAACAATAACCTTCGTCAATATACGCAAAGATAGAATCTGCAAAAGATGGTGGATTAGCAAGAACATCTTCCAGTCTTGTAATAGCAGTATAATAATCTTTTTCTGCCATATAAGTTGAAGTTATAGTATTGTATTTTGTTCTCTCAAGATGGGAATATAATTCACTATCAATATTTTCAATGTAAGACCTTAGTGTTGCGTAATCCTGTCCACTGAACTTTTCCAGGTACATAAGCCATTGCAAAGCATTTTTAGCTGTTTCTGTCTCAGGATAAATATCTACAATTTCTCTCATTTTTATTTTAGCAGATTCATAAAGTGAATCTGCAATTTGTGCAATCCCTTCCTCATAAATAACTTTTTCAGGTGGTTTTTCACCATCAAAGATATAAGCATTATAGAATGGTAAAAATCTATCTTCAAAGTCATCGTCATTAATATTCGGGAAATCATTACCACGGACATCGATTGGATTACCGTCATATCCACCACACGCAAGAAGGAATTGATCAAAATAAATATAGCCATCAGGATCATATTCATCATATATTATGTTTGCACCAAAACAATTTAATTCAAACGTTAGATTTGGAAAAGCATCACGAGTAGCAAGGATTTCTATGCCATAATTATTTTCAATCGTATTACCTCCCATATTTGCACCACCACTATTCCCGGAAGCAAAAAACCCAATTGACCTGGCAGAGTTATGATTATCAGGATTACCATTGTAGCTTATCTCATTATGTGTAAACATAGCAGGTACATTGTATAAATCTACACCTCTACCATTATTATACTGAATAGTATCACTATTGACAGAAACTGATCCATATAATGGTGGATAATATATTGAGATTCCATTACCTTCATTATTTATTATGCTATTTTGGGCGATAATTCCATCTGATTCATATAAAACAATAGGACATGCTCTATTATTTTCAAAAGTATTGCAATATAATTCTATTTCCGATTCATTACGAGCAATAATTTGATTGCAATCTGAAAATGTTGAACTTACAAGTTCAAACATAGAGTTATTTAGTTTTATGTGATTTATTTTTGAGATATCACAACCATATATATAACTATTCAATCCATCAGTTATTTCTATTCCATCCCAGTAATAATTATCTCCTACAGAAGTAATTGTTATCCTGTCATCTCCATATACAGAATATGCAATAAACCTTCCATTGCTATTTACCACAATCCTATCACCAGGAATCATTACTATATTCCCATTATGGTTTGGAACATCTTCATGCATTTCTACCCATGTATCATATCCCTTTCCTGTATAGGTGTCTACATAGATTGTATGTTCTGTACCATATAAACAAGAGCCTGGTTCTAATCTGAATTCAGAACCAGAGGTAACTTCAATTAAACTACCTCCAGATAGTGTAATAATACCATATATGTCAAATTCAGAATAATTTTTTAGATATAAATTTGCTCCGGCCATGTTAATAGTACCATCCTCTAATGTTAAAGTACATCCTTCAACATTATAGACTTCTGAATTTTCAGCAATAGTTAGCGTTGCTCCGTTGGAAATGGTTACATCACCTGTAAGTTCAATATAACCATTCCATGTTTCATCACTGTTAATCTCACCGAAAACTTCTTGATATTCCGACGGTATTCCTCGTCCTGTAAGATTTATGGTAACTTCAGGGAAATATGGGTCTGAACTATATATAACAATTTCACCATAATAATCTTCAAAAACTAATTCAGGATTGAAAGTTATATCTCGCGAGAAACAATCGCCTGGAACTAATACAAAAGCGTTATCTTCAACTGTGAAACCACCCACATCGGTTTTAGTTGAATCTATATAAATGTATGTTCTCACTTTAATTGAATCTACATATAATATCACAGATGCAGATTCGTTATGCTGAATTTCAAAGGTTTGCAGTTCTATATTCTCGATACTAACATCTCCAAAGCCAAGTTCATCGTCTTCAACATATATTCCAGGCTCGTACGCCTCATATGCTCCAATATCTATTATGTCAAGTGCTATTCTAGGATTTCCAGAAGGATCTTTTGTTGGAAGGAGATATTCTAATAAACTATCAGCAGGATTATCTGGTGTTCGACCATTATTATAACATTCGGTATTCCAGGTTATTGCATAAGGATGATCTCCAGAACCAATAAAATTGGGATCAGCATCAATAATATTGACTGCTTCTCCCTCGAAATTTACCCACGCAAAATCGATTCCATCAATCCCACCCTGGATATCACAATTATAGAAGGACATAGTTGCTGAATCTGGACTAGATACACTTATCTGAGGTGCAGTATTGTCCCAGAAAATATTGTTGATGAAAATGTCATTGGAAGTATTAATCCATATTCCACCTCCTCCATAATCAACATCGTTATTTGTAATTGTATTATTCATACAAACCACTTTATCATTACAATTACAAATTGCAATACCACCGGCATTACAAGCTATATTGTTGCTTATTACATTATTTGTTAAATATATTTTATCACTATCGGAACCATCAAGGTAAATCCCCCCTCCCGCTTGGATTAATAGGTCCTTTCCACCTACGCAACGATTATTATCTATGATATTATTTATAATAATCGGACTTGAAGATGATGACATAATTGCACCACCACAATCTCCAAAATTATCCCTAAATTCTGAGTTCTCAATCGTAATATTTGAATTTTTTAAACAAATTGCACCACCAACATAAGCTGTATTATGTATAAATGAACAACTATCAATTGTAAGGTTATCGTAATTTTCTACATATATTGCACCACCATGTGTATTTGGTGTGAATTCATCAATGTCATAAGGACATTCATAAGACCTGAAATGTTCAAATTTACAATGTTTTAGAATTGAAGCTCCCGGATTTACAGTCATTTCGAAAGAGATTCCATAACAATTTGTATTCATGCCTGGATAATAATCTTGTACAGTAAACAATATAGAATCATTTTCAGTTCCTTCTGCGACTAAACATCCTTTAACAATTAATTTATCAAATGGATAAATTTCTACTGTAGAACCAGGAGAAATTATCACACAATGACCAGCCGGAATTACTACATCACTACCAGAGCCAGGACCACCAAGTTGAATAACTCCACTCCACGTTTCGGTAGTAAACTCATATATATCATTCCTTCCCCACGTTAGTTTTCCTCCAAGACCCCAACGCCTATTCGCTTCATTGGTATCATTTTTTGGATGCATAGGCCATTCACAAAAACACATAAACTCTGGCTGTTCTTCATAATAATAAGAAATATCATCATTCCATGAACTTGGATATACTGTGTCTACTTTCTTATCTGACCATGTTCTTGTATAAGCTGTACCCCAAAAGTTTACTTTTTTTACGATAGTATTTTTTTCAAAATAATGATCAGGTTCAAATTTTCTTGGATAGCCCAATATGCAATATAACCAATTGTAACACTTTACATGGTTATTTACCACAGTCTGATGATGATTCCTCCCATCTGACCCCCCATAATCAAGCCATATTCCGTATTTTCCACCCCTATTACGGAAAAAAGTATTATACTTTCCATTAGTGCCAAAAATGTGATCTACTTTTATTTGCCAAACAATATTCCCCTCGAATAGGTTATCTTTAGGTCTGTCCTCTGTGTATCCTGGGGGTTCGTTGGTGCTGGAATTTCCATGAAGACATATGTCACCAGTAAAGTCCTTACAAGTTAAAGTTGGCCAGTCTGTCTGTCTGGGCTCTCTTGAATAATTATAGCCAAACACATTACTATCAGCTTCAGCTGCTAATATCATTGAATGTCTGCATTTGCTGAAAATATTATTCTCAACAAGACTGTAACTGGAATTACTTACACAAATCCCATATCCATAACCCATACCGCAAGTAAATTGAGGATCGTGGATATAACAGCCTGTTACTTCAATATTATTACTATTACTAATACTAATATGATGTTTCAGTGGGTTATCACTTTCGACCCCTATTACCCAGCAGTTCTCTGCATTACTAATAACAATATTACTCCCTTTTACTTTGTCAGTAAATGTATTATCCGTGAACCATAAATATATTTGTGTATTGAGTACCTCATTATATCTTTTTATTGTCAAATCTTCAATACCTACATTCTCTATCTTATTAGATGAAGTTCCGCTAATTTTTATACAATGGGGTATATAATTAGTCGCAGGGTCATGCCCATCTCCACCTATGAGAAATTTTAATTTCGTTGAATCTGAACCTGCTCCTTTTAGAATGATATTTTTTGGCAGATATAAAGCAGCTCCTTCTTCAGGAAACATTGCTTTAATTAAATAAGTACCTTCTGGAAACAGAATTTCAGAAATTATTGAAGTGTCTGTAGCAGCAATAGCAAGTCTGATTGCATCTGTGTCGTCAGTAACACCATCTCCTGCTGCATTATATGGAGGTTGAGTTACATCAATGGTTTCTTCTGCATAAGGGATATTACCTTCATAACCGGCAAGTGTCCATGATAATGTAGTTCCATCATCTTCATAAGGTAATCGGCTATCGGGTATTATATTACCTATCTGACCATATAGATTCGTGGTAAATAATACTGCTAATATTATAATAATGTAAGATAAATTCTTTTTCATGATTATCTCCTTTTCCCGATTTATCGGGATCCTGTTAAAACAGTACTTTTTTAAAATACTATTCCTTTGCTTCCTTTTTTATTAATCTGCCTAAGACCTCCATAAACAATTTTATAATGATCTTTATATTTGCTATTAGAGAAACGAGGTCCCCAACCGTATTCAAGCTTGGTTACCCCGGAACCATCACTATTCATTATTTTAATACAACCAAATACTATCTTGGAGCCATCACTCGATATTGTTGCACCTCCGCCAACACCTAAATCCATTATTCCAGAATCATCAGTATTCAGTATATAAATATGAGAATCTGTAGAAAAGACAAGTTTACTACCATCATCAGACATAGAAATAGGATATAGTTCAGGATAACCTCCCAAAATATAGTTATTATCAGTACCATCAGTATTAATAGAGTACAAACCTCTTTGTTCTCCAAGATATTTATAATAAATTTTATCTCCACTTATATTAAATCGTGGATAATAATAATAACACGGATAAGGTTCAGTGGAAGTACTTATAATCTTTCTGTTATTTTCTCCATTTTTATACATTATAGAGATTGTGGTTTCACTATCTGAATCTGTGGTATAAACAATAGAATCTCCATCTGGAGAAAAATGAGGGTATCTGTCTCTTACATCAGGTGTATTTGTAATATTCTGTATGTTTGTTCCATCAATATTCATAGTATAAATATCACCAGCTGCAAATGTAATTATTGTGCTGTCAGGAGAAAAAGAAGGTAATGCAGAATCTACCCATAAAGAGTCCATTATAGCTTTTTCTTCTGTGCCATCAGTATTAATTGACCAAATTCCACCTTGTCCTCTATTTATTATTATTTTCGAATCATCAGGTGTAAATTGTACATTTCGGGGACAATCATCAATCAGATATGTTACATTACAACCATCATCATCCATAATAAATATGGCATCTACCCATTCAGGTTCTTCCTGTGTAATGGTACAGCAAGATAAGATAAATAACAATGTAATAATTAATATTATATTTTTCATAACATCCTCCTATTTAAAATGTTTTATTTCTTAATTTATTTGGTAATATAATCGTTGTAGCAAGTTCGGGAATATCCCCATCATAACTAGCGAGAGTCCATGATAATGTTCCGTCGACTTCAATGGGTAAACGGTTTTCGGGTATTATGGTACCTATTTGTCCGTACAGATGTGCAGTAAAGAATACTGCAATAAGTAGGATACTGTAAAATAGAATTTTTTTCATGATTATCTCCTTTTTTTCTTTGTTAAAAAACAATTCCTTTATTTGAATCTTTAATAATTTGCCTTTCGCCTGTATAGACGACTTTGTAGTGTCCATTATATTTGTTGTGAGAGAAACGAGGTTCCCAACCATATTCAAGACTCATTCGCCCCGAGCCATCACTGTTCATTATCTTAACGCCCTTAAATACTACCTTTGAGCCATCGCTTGATATGTTTGGCCCACGACCAATACCTAAATCTACTATTCCATTATCCTTAGTGTTTAGAATATAAATATGAGATTCAGCAGAAAAAACGAGTTTACTCCAATCATTCGACATAGAAAGAATATCTGTATATACAGATCCTTCAAAAAGAAGAGAGTTATCTGTTCCATCAGTATTAATAGAATACAAACCTTCTAACTCGCTAAAAAATATATAATAAATTTTATCTCCATTTATATTAAACCGAGGATAATAATAAACCTGTGCAAGCTTAGGTGAGGGGGTGTTGCTGATAAGTATCCTCGAAGATCCGCCATTTTTATCAATTATAGAGATAGTAATTAAGGTATCAGAATCTGTGGTAT
>JACNFI010000001.1 GCA_014384665.1 Candidatus Cloacimonadota bacterium | reverse complement strand
GTCTTGACGAAGCAAGCCATAGCCAGAAATAAAGTGAAATTACTCATTTTGCAGAACAAATATAATAAAAGAGAAAGGAGATTAAGATGAAAATATCAAGAATTATTGCAGTTGCAATAATCTTATTGCTCATCTCAACAACAGCATTTGCGAATCCGAAAGGGCATTTCCCACACCAAAAAGGCGAAATAGTAAAGCAATACCGCACATTGGAAATGCTAAAAGTCCTTGATTTGAGTGAAGAGGAAAGCGAAGGGGTGCTTCCCATTCTAAAAGAAATTGAAAAAAATCGCGAAACATTTCATTTTGAGCGTAAGCAAACTATCAATGAAATTGAATTTGCAATTAAACAGGAAAATATAAAAGGTCTTGAAGCTCTTAATGACAAACTTCTGGAAATGCATAAGAATTTTGAAAAAGAAAGAGAAAAGCTTTACCAAAAGTTGCGTTCACATCTCACAGAGGAACAGTTTGCAAAATTCATAGTCTTTAACCGTTCTTTTGGTGAGCAGTTGCATGAGAAAATACTTAAAATGAGAGAAAAATTTCAGAGTGGGCATTAAGACCGAAAAATGATATTATCAAATAAAAAAGGCAGAATATATTCTGCCTTTTTTATTTCTTTCTTTTTGAAATATGAATTTCAGAAAACTGTTTGTTCTGAAATACAGAAATTTTTTTCAGTCGTATAAGTTCCAGAATAGCAAGAAAAAAGGTAATTATCTCCAATTTACTGCATCTTTGTATAATATCCGAAAATAAGATTTTCTTATTTTTTCTAAGCAACTTCCGAATCTCTTTAATCTTATCTTCAATCTTGATTTTTTCTAAATTAAAATTCTGTGGGGTTTCTTGTGGATGTTTAATGAGAAATTTTTGTAATGCTTTGATTAAATCATAGAGGTCACCAGCATCCTGCTCAATATTGTAGGAAATCGCAAAGTCTTGAATCTCTTTTCTTGTATCTTTGTTCACAGGTGGATAAAAATAATATCTATTTTCTTCAGCACGGTTAAAGAGCATTTCTGAAACTTCTTTTATCCTCTGATATTCAATAAGGTTTTGTACTAATTCTTCTTCAAGGTCTTCCTCTTCTTCTTGAATTGGTCTTGGCAAAAGGGTGCGAAGTTTAATATGAATTAATGTTGCTGCCATTTCTAAAAATGCACCCTCAACTGCAATATTTAGTTCCTTCATAATGGAAAGATATTTGAGATACTCTGATAGTATAAAAGAGATAGGTATATCCCTAATATCAATCTTATGTTTACGAATAAGAAAAAGGAGTAAATCCAGAGGTCCTTCAAAATTCGGAAGTTTTATCTTATATTTTTCAGTCATATTATAAGTCCATTTTCAACAAATGAAAACAAAGATACAAACTGGAATTCTTTTTTACCCAAAAAATTAGAAATGTATATTTGAAATTAAAAAATCTTATTTAGATATAAATCATAATTCCTATTTTTTATATTGATACACCTGTCAATAATCCAACAATCACTCTGATTGGTGGGATAATAATTCTACCTATGATGTTTAATCCCATAAGATTTCCAAGAATGATAATCCCAATCAATATAAAAGCTCCTTTCCTTTCAAACCGTTGATATTTAAAATATGCTTCATCAGAAAGAAAAGCACCCAAAATTTTCGAGCCGTCAAGTGGCGGAAACGGAATAAGATTAAAAAGACCTAAGGCAACATTAATAAAAATTGTATAGAAAACAATAATCATAAAGATATTATTCAAAGAAGCATTGAAGGTTGAATTGAGAAAATTAAAGATTAAACTAAAAATAACAGCACTTATAAAATTTGCTGCTGGTCCTGCAAGCGCCACATACGCAGTATCTCTCTTAATATTCCTGAAATTATATGGATTTATTGGAACAGGTCTTGCCCAGCCAATATGAGCAATAAAAAGCATAATGGTGCCAAGAGGGTCTAAGTGTTTAATGGGGTTTAATGTCAACCTGCCAGCTCTTTTTGCAGTATCATCTCCCAAACGATATGCTACATAACCGTGTGAAAACTCATGCACAGTTAAAGCATAAAGTATTGGAAAAATTAATATAAAAACCTGATATATTACATTCATATAATTATAATAAATATATACCTAAAAAAGATGTCAATTTTTTTGATTGGGACCTAATTAATATGAATTATGTAAACCATCATCTTTAAAGGCTGAATAAAGAAAAAATAAAAATTAATCTGTGACAAAAATAACCAACCAATTGGCAGACACGATCTTCATAACTTACTACAATGTGCTTAATAATAGATTATTTGCTGCTTTTTATTTCATTAAGAATGACAACAAAATTTATATTTTAATACAAGCTCTTTAGTAAATTTCCTAATAAATAAAATTAAAGATTATCTCAACGGTTCATCAAGATGATTTATCTTTATTTTTTTCTAATAAGATAATTATATACTGATAAATTACAATTGATGCTAAAATTATTATAAAAAATTGGAGTATTTATAAAAATGAGTAGAAAATTCCTGACAAATATTTTTAAAATTTTGTAAAATTACTTTATATTAAAAAATGAGACCTGCAAAATAGACTTTTCCTAACTCACCCTCAGCCCCTCTCTTCTCATGCCAAAGGCAGATCCACCTCTGGTGGAAAAGATAGGGATGACTGAAATTCCCCTTCTCCTTGCTTGTTCTCCGTAGCAGTAGGACTGCTACTGCGAAGGATGAACCTTTGTGGCGAAAGGATTTTCAGATGAAACATACATGCCGATATATCGGCACAAAGGAGCATGAAAATGTTATTTCCATTGATTAATGTTGTTATATTATTTTCTTTGTGTCCTTTGTGTTTGCTTTGTGTCCTTTGTGGTTAGGATCGATTTTCATATGAAACATTATATCGGAGAAATAAAAAAAATCTACTCAACTATAAAAGATAAAATACAATCAAGGTTAAACGAATTTAGGGAAATTGGACAAATAGGAAGTGATGAAGCCATTTTTGCTGAACTTGTTTTTTGTATTCTAACCCCTCAATCAAGAGCAAAATCTTGCTGGGAGGCTGTTGAGAATCTTATAGAAAAAAATTTATTATTCAACGGAAATAAAAACCAAATCGCAAAAAAATTAAATGGAGTCAGGTTTCATAATAACAAATCAAGATATATTATTGAAGCAAGAAAAAAATATATAAAAGTCCTGAAATTTCTTAAAAAGGATATTGATATTTATTTGAGAAGAGAATGGCTAGTCCATAATATAAAAGGGTTTGGCTATAAAGAGGCAAGTCATTTTCTACGAAATATTGGATTAGGAGAAAATCTTGCAATTCTGGATAGGCATATTTTGAAAAACTTGAAGTTATTAAAAGTAATTGATGAAATTCCAAAGCTACTGTCAAAGGAAAAATATCTTGCGATTGAAGAAAAGATGAAAGAATTTTCTAAAGATATAAAAATTCCAATGAGTCATCTTGACTTTGTTTTGTGGTATAAAGAGACAGGGGAGGTTTTCAAATAAAAATTTGACATTGTTTTAATTCCTTTTATATTATTGTTATAAATTTGTAATGGTTTCAAATATGAAAAAATTAAAGGAAATTTTAGAGATAGCGGAAATTAAGCCAACTTATGAAAGATTGAGAATAATCAAATATTTTGAAGAAAATAACAATCATCCAACTGTGAATATGATTTATGATGAGGTTTTAAAAGAAATACCTACAATTTCAAAAACAACTGTTTATAATGCTCTTAATCTGTTTGCTGAAAAAGGTCTTGTTTTACCATTAGTCATAACAGGAACAGAAGTGAGATATGATAGAAAGACAAAATCGCATCATCATTTTTTGTGTGAAAAATGTGGAAAAATTTACGATATAGAAATTGAATGCCCCTATTTTAAAAAAGGATATGTTGATGGACATGAAATAAAAGAGCTGCATGGTTATTTTAAAGGGATATGTAAAGAATGCTTGAAAAAAGAAAGTAAAAAGGAGTAAGAAATAAAATGAACCCAAAAACTTTACACAAGATTAGTTATGGATTATATGTTGTATCATCCAAGAAAGATAATAAGATAAATGGGCAGATTGCAAATACTGTTTTTCAGATTACTTCTGAACCACCAACATTTGCCATAAGTATAAACAAAAAGAATCTCACTCACGAGTTTATCAAGAAAAGCAGAATTTTTACAGTATCAATTTTGTCAGAAGATGCGACAATGAAATTTATTGGAAATTTTGGATTCAAATCAGGAAGAGATATAGACAAATTCAAAGATGTTAACTATAAAATTGGTGCAACCAATTCTCCAATTGTTCTTGATTATACAGTTGCTTATTTAGAATGTGAGGTTATAAATAATTTAGATGTAGGCACTCACACGGTTTTTGTTGGAAAAGTTATTGATGCTGACATTCTTAATGATAAGAAACCGATGACTTATGATTATTATCATAAAGTTAAAAAAGGTAAAGCACCGAAAACAGCCCCAACATATATTAATGATAAAATAATAGAAATCAAGAAGGAGGAAAAAATAATGAAGAAGTATGTATGCACAGTATGCGGTTATGTATATGACCCGGAAGTCGGAGACCCTGATTCAGGAATAAAACCGGGAACAGCATTTGAAGATATTCCTGATGACTGGGTTTGCCCTGTATGTGGAGTTAGTAAAGATATGTTTGAATTACAGGAGGATTAAAAATGGCTATAAGAAAAATAAAGTCAGTTGTCTTCTCTGTCGGTGCAATTGATTGGGATAGAAGATTATTTGACGAACTCATTCCTCTTCCAGATGGAACAAGTTATAACTCCTATCTGATAAAAGGTTCTGAAAAAACCGCATTAATTGATACGGTTGACCCTCATAAAGAAAATGAACTGATAAATAATCTTCAAAAATTGAATGTGCAAAAAATTGATTATGTCATTGCAAATCATGCAGAGCAAGACCATTCTGGAACGATACCGAAAATATTGGAACTTTATCCGAATGCAAAAGTTGTAACAAATCAAAAATGTAAAAATATGCTAATGGATTTGATGCTGATTTCAGAAGAAAAATTTATCGTGGTAAATGATGGAGATACTATTTCACTTGGTGATAGAAATCTGAAATTTATTCTTGCACCCTGGGTTCATTGGCCCGAAACAATGCTCACTTACTTGATTGAGGACAAAATTCTATTCACTTGTGACCTTTTTGGTTCCCATCTTGCAACAAGCGATCTCTTTGTAAAAGATGAAGCAAAAGTTTATGAATCTGCAAAACGTTATTATGCAGAAATTATGATGCCTTTCAGAAATAACATCAAAAAGCATATTGAAAAAATCAGCAATCTGAATATTGAAATTATCGCTCCAAGTCACGGTCCTATTTACAATAAGCCAGAATTCATCATTAATGCTTACAAAGACTGGATTTCTGATGATGTGAAAAATGAAGTGATTATTCCTTATGTTTCAATGCATGGAAGTGTAGAAAAAATGGTGAACTACTTCATAGATGCTTTGATTGAGAGAGGTATAACTGTAAAACCATTTAATTTAACAAAGACTGATATTGGTGAATTGGCAATATCGCTTGTTGATGTTGCGACTATTGTGATTGCTTCACCGACAGTTTTAGTTGGACCTCATCCTGCTATTGTAAGTGCTGTTTATCTTGCAAATGCACTTAGACCAAAAGTAAAATTCGCTTCTATAATTGGCTCTTATGGCTGGGGCGGCAGGATGATTGAACAAATTTCTGGAATGCTTACAAATCTTAAAGTGGAACTTCTTTCAAATGTTCTTGTGAAAGGTTGTCCTAAAAAAGAAGATTTCAATCTACTGGAAAAATTGGCAGATGAGATTTCTGAAAAACATAAAGGATTATAAAATGAGCCACATCATGCCAGAAGTCATAACGCTACGCTGTCATAATGGCTAAAGCCGTCATAACGCTTCGCTGTCATTAGGTAGGTCATTGGATTCTGACTACAAATGACGCTACGAAGTAGCTTATGACTATTTATGACGATTCGCCAATTGGCGAATCATATGACTTTCCGAAGTATTTTGTGAACTTTCGTGGCTAAACTTATTGGAGGATAAAAAAATGAGTAATATATTCAATGCAAGTGAAATCTATCAATTTGCAATACGAATTGAAGAAAATGGAGAAAAATTTTATCGCCAAATGGCAAAAAAATTAGACGAGCCAAAAGTAAAAGAATTGTTTGCTTTATTGGCAGATGATGAAGTAGTTCATAAGAAAACATTTAAAGAAATGTTATCACAAATTGAAACCTACGAACCACCCGAAAGCTATCCTGGTGAATATTTTGAATACCTGCGAGCCTATGTTGATAATGTACTTTTTTCTATTAATAAATTTGATGAAGATGTTGAAAAAATACACAACGCTTTAGAAGCAATTCAATTCGCCATAGATAAAGAGTTAGATTCTGTCCTATATTACCAGGAGATGAGAAATGTCGTACTTGCTCATCAAAAAGAATTAATCAAAAATATTATTGAAGAAGAGCGACGGCATGTAGTAAAATTATCTGAAATCAAAAGAAAAATGAAATAAGCCACATCATGGCAGAAGTCATAACGCTTCGCTGTCATAATGCTCACTTCGTTCGCTGTCATTAAGTCATTAGGTCATTGGGTTCTGACTACAAATGACGCTACGAAGTAGCTTATGACTATTTATGACGATTCGCCAATTGGCGAATCATTTGACGCTACGAAGTAGCTTATGACTATTTATTTTATGTATTTTCGTGCCTGCCCTGTTAGATGTTCACTATCTAATTGGATGTTTTTATGGCTAAACAATTATGGAGGTATAAAATGACAAAAAGAATGGAAATCTACAAATGTGATATTTGTGGAAATATTGTAGAAATGCTTCACGGCGGTAAAGGAGAACTCATCTGCTGTGGAAAACCTATGAAACTTATGAAAGAAAAGACAGAAGATTCGGCTGTTGAAAAACATGTTCCGTTCATAAAAAAAGAGGATAGAAAAGTAATTGTCAAAGTTGGTGAAAATACTGCTCACCCAATGGAAGAAAAGCATTATATTGAATGGATTGAATTACTTGTTGATGGCAAATCTTACAAGCAGTTCTTAAATCCCGGAGATAAACCAGAAGCGGAATTTTATGTAGAAGGAAAAGAAATCTCAGCGAGAGAATATTGTAACATTCACGGTTTGTGGAAAAGTTAATTAAATAGCCACAAATTCACCCCGTGAAATATTTTTATATTCTAATCAGCAATCATTTCTTTCGCTGTTATTTCACGGGGCAAGAACTAACAAACACTAACATTTTTTTGCGAGATTTCTTTGAGATAGAAGAAAGATTTTGATTCAAAATAAAATGATAAGTTCGTGAGAGTTCGTGCTTGTTCGTGGCAAAATTTAGGAGAAAAAGATGAAAAACCTAAAAGGGACAAAAACAGCAGAAAATTTAATGAAATCCTTTGCTGGTGAATCCCAAGCAAGGATGCGTTATACTTATTACGCTTCTGTTGCCAGAAAAGAAGGATTCAGACAGATTGAAGAGATTTTCATGGAAACAGCTGATAATGAAAAAGAACATGCAAAACTTTTCTTGAAACATCTGGTTAAATTTGGTTTAAATGAAAATGTAATTGAAATCAATGCAGGTTATCCTGTTGCTTATGCAGATACCTTGAATAATCTTGAATATGCGGCAAATGGTGAAAACGAAGAATGGACAGATTTATATCCTTCCTTTGCAAAAGTTGCCGAAGAAGAAAATTTCCCAGAAATAGCTAAAACATTCCAATTGGTTGCTCTCGTTGAAAAAAGGCACGAGGAAAGATACAGAAAGTTACTCAAGAATGTAAAAGAACATACTGTATTCAAAAAAGAAGGAAAAGTTTTCTGGAAATGCAGAAATTGTGGTCATATTGTTGAATCTATTGAAGCACCGGAACAATGTCCTGTTTGTGCCCATCCGAGAGAATATTTTGAGTTGTTTGTGGAGAATTATTAAAGGTTGAAATTAAATAAAAACATTTTCGCTGGTTCAGGTTTGTAATCTTCACCCCGTTAGTTAATAGTAAATATCACAGATGTTGCTTGATTAATAATTTTTTATCTAACGGGGTAAACCACTCATTTCAAACATATGGTTCAATTTTGTAAATTTACCCATCAATAGCAAGTATTAAAGAGGCTAATGATAAGCTCACCTGCAGAAACGCAAAATGCTAACAAACTATAAATTACTTGATTGCCTTTTTAATGATGTCTTAACTAAAAAATTCAAAAACTCGCTGTTTTTCTGGTAGTTGAAGAGGTGATTAGGCATCATATCCTATTCTAGATTAATTCGTCTTCTTGCTTTATCATAGAGATCGCCTTTAAAAATAGTTTTAATTTTTTCATCTATAACAATACATACTGGTTTTTCTTTATGCCAATATCTATTAAAACGTACAGATGATTTTATTTTAAGTTTATATTCAAATACATATTTACTATTATTAATATGAATTTCTTTATACACAAAATTATTACTGCACTCAATTAAACAACTAGATGTATCTCCTATAGGTGTTAAAGAATCATTTTGAATTTTACCAAAATTCCATTCACCTTGTAAATAAGATAATATTCCTTCTTTAGTCCTTAATTCTGGATGCATATCCACATATGTTTTTGTAATATTACTAAATTTATCTTCAAGAAGAATAAGTTCTCCATTTTCGTCA